>CAYUPV010000071.1:0-11936 GCA_964445885.1 uncultured Methylococcales bacterium | reverse complement strand
TCGGCGCATGGTTGACATTCAATACCGTCCAGTCGAAGGTGACGCTGGCCGTCTTTGGAGGCGTCAGGTAATTCTGTACCGCCACCGTCACAATATAGGGCTGAACCTGTCCCGCATTGGGGTTGATCGTGCCACTGATCACACCAGTGACAGCATCGATGGCCAGACCTGCGGGAAGGCCGGCCGCGCTGAAATTCAGGATATAGCCATCGGGTTCCGTCGCAATGATCGGCAAATTGACTTGATCACCCTCGGCAAAGGTCTGGGGGCCCGGATTCGTCAAGCCCAAAGGCTGAATTGAGGGTAGATTCTGAGATATCGCAAGGGCTGCGGATGCGAAAGGCGATCCAATCACGCCCCCTGTGATCTGTTGCTCGTTGCCCACGAGGAAGTCCGATACACCATCCCCGTTCCAGTCACCGACAGCCAAGGCGTATCCAGGTAGGGTTCCGCTGGAGAAGATGTTCGCGACCCCGAAGATGCCCCCTCCCAACCCTGGGAAAACCACCACATCACCCATCAAAGCCACGATGTCTTCCAGCCCATCGCCATTGACATCTCCCAGCTCGATGGCAGTGGTTTGAGCATTTATTCCAGCACTGTAGCTGGTGGAACGGAACCCATCGAACGTCCCATCTCCATTCCCCGGCACGATGGAAATCGAACCGAATCCACCGCTGACCGTATCCAGTATTCCGTCCCCATCCAGATCGGACGATACCCAACCGGGGGAGAAACCGCCTATCCGGGTAAAGTTCCCCTTGCCATCCCCCAACCAGGTACCGAAGGCCGTAAAGTCCAGGTGACCATCGTTGTTGAAATCCGCCACGAGTGCAGGTGTCGTCGAAGACTGTGGAACCACGGCAGGCACCGTAAACGTGCCATCGCCGTTGCCGAAGGAGAGATAAGTTCTGTTGAAGGGAAAATTGATCGAATAGATCAGGTCCTCAGCGCCATCCTCGTTGAAATCCCCAGTCACCAGACCATCGAACTGAGCACCGAAAATATTCAGTGCACTCACCGGGATGCCAGGCTGGGCAGTGAACCCACCGATTCCATCCCCCAGGAAAACATGAATCGCGGAAGAAGACACACTTGCCAGATCCGGCAGTCCATCCCCGTTGAAATCGGCCGACAGCAATTTGCTGGCGCCACTGAAAACGCCCAGTTGACCTGATTCGGCGAACGCCCCGGTACCATCCCCCAAAAGAATGTCGATGGAACCCTTGCCGCTCACCAGACCATCCATGAGAACAGCTACGTCACGGTTGCCATCCAGGTTGAAATCCGCAACTACGGTATCGGTGGGTCCACTCTCACCCAGGGTCGCCACCTGGGAAGTCTGGGAGAAATTCACGCTGACGGCTGCCGATGCCACCGTAGAGCCGATAATTAATCCACCTGCAAGGGCGAACAAGGCGGGAAACAAGAAAACTTTGCTTGGTTTTCTCATGAACAATGTTTTTTTGCGCATAAAGTCTTCAAGACCAAAAAGCCAGCCTTTATTCATAATGATCTCCTGGTATCCCGTAGGGAGCCGTCTTTCTATTTTTTCAGGGAATAAACCTACCCCTCCCCTGCCCCCTGGGGTTATTTATTTATCAATGGATGTGTGAAGTGATGAATGAATGATGTTCTCCCGGTCCACCACATCCGTAGGTGATCCAAAACGATCCATCAGAATCACACCATTGAATCAAGTCAATCGCTCTCGGAATTAGTTTTCCCCTGCCATTCATGAAAGTTGAACTAAGGCAATGCCCAGGCAGAAGGCCCAGGAGTTCCAAAGAAAAGCTCGCTGAATCTGCCAAAATCAACCCCATTAACCGTTCCATCGCCATTAAGGTCTGCATCAGGATCCCTGGTAAAGAAAACTTGACTAAAAATGCCAAAATCAACTCCATTGACGATTCCGTCGTTATTCAAATCGGCGTCACACCAATTCCCGAACCCATCTCCGTTGCTATCTCGTTGATCCGCATTCGCCGCAGTCACGCAATTGTCATAGGCATCCATCAACCCATCCCCATCCGTGTCCGTCACCAGCCACTGATAAGCCGCCGCCACATCGAGCGCACCGTAGCCGAAACTGACGTCCGGTCCCGCAGGATCCGAAGGATTCACCTGATCGCGGGCAGACTGCGCCAGGATCGCTTCCAACTGAGCGACTGTCAGGTTGGGATCGGCGCTGATCAGCAACGCCATGGCGCCAGCCACATGAGGCGCAGAGAAGGAGGTTCCACTGGCACTGACATATTTGGGCAGGCCTGGAATGGCTGATTTGGTCAGCATCCTCACATTCACTCCAGGCGCCACCAGTTCGGGGAAAAAGCCATCGCCACATGGGGTACCTGCCGGGCCTGGCCCGCGGCTACTGAAACTGGCCAGGTTATCGAATTGATCCAGGGCACCCACGGCATAACTGCCAGGATTGTTGGCCGGACTCACGCTGGTATGGGCGTTGCCCCCAGCAGCGACATTGCCGGCGGAGAAGACCACCGCAATCCCGGCAGCATTCAATGCCTGGATGTCGGCCTGATAGGTCAGGACACATTGATCCACGGCATTTTGCAGATCCCAGGAATTATTGATGATGTCGGGTGCATCGTTGGTGGTCGGATCTCCATCGGGATCCAGCAACCACTGGAAGCCGGCATGGACCCCGCTGACCGAAGCCATCCCTGCATCGTCGAACATCTTGACCGCGATCCACTTGGCGCCAGGCGCCACTCCAATGGCAGATCCGGTGTTATCGATGCCTCCCACCATGATGCTCATGGTGCCACTGCCATGACCATCGGAATCGCGCGGCTGAGAATAATCCACACCCGCCTGACAGGTCGCAGAGGACCCGGGTTGCGCCGGGCAATTGGGATCGAACCAGCTGTTGATCCCTCCCCGCCAGGCAGCGACGATGGCAGGATCGTTCATGTCGACCCCGGTATCCATATTGGCCACCACCACTCCCTGGCCGGTGTAACCCAGGTTCCACAGCGCAGGCGCCCCGATGACCGTCAGATTCCACTCCACAGGACCTTGTGTCCCTGGCCCGGTACCAGTGTGTGTAATGGCGTAATCCAGGGTAATCTGCGAGACCTTTTCCTCGTCCGCGAGATATTCGATCAGCCAGGGAGGAAGCTTGGCTGCCAGTCCATTGATCAACCACAGATTCCTGACCTCCGAAACCCCAAACCAGGAAAGCAGGGGTGTGAGTGCCCGCTGGCTCAGTTCCGATTCCCGGCGCAACTCCCGCACCACCCGTTCGTGGCGACTGTCTTCGTCCGGCTCTTCCTCTTCGATCCGTTTCAGATCGGGGCGGCCTGAGAAATGAACGATGACCGGTATCCCGATCTCGCTCACGATGGCGGGAACACTCTCCTCGGTATCTCCCTCGAAAGCACTGAGCACGGCCTTCAAACGGGGGCCGATCTTGGCTTCATCGGCATGGAGGGATGACGAAGGCGACAATGCGATGCCCGCCATCATCGCCAGTCCGACCACTTTATGTATCTTGTCCATATTCAATAATGCGTTGAGTTTCATCGAAGGTGACAGATCCTTCTCCTGACTCTCATCTGTCACCGCAGATCCTGGACGGCCGTGATAGTGCTTCGCCTAGCTCGAATTCATCCGGTCTTGCCGGAACCTCCCGTATGCGCATTGCTTTGCTATGTCTCGTTGTCACACCCATGACCCGGTCATTCCACGACCAGGTGCTCGATGCGGTATTTTCCCATCACCAGAGTGACCCTGTCGCCACGTTTGATATAGCGTCCCGGGTTGGCGAACAGCACGAAATAGCTGGTATTGGGTTTCAGGTTACCCCCCGTGTGACGCAGGGCACCGATCTGTTCCGAGGACGGCACGCCCACCTGGGCACCCGTGGCCTCGTGGATGAGGTAGGGGCTGTCCTTCTTGTTGACCACCAGTTTTGCCTTGGCCGGATCCACCACCTTGTAACGGAAGTCCAACAGGTAATCGTCTCCCGACAGGCGCAGGCTCTGGGCCTCGATCCCCCACTGCCCGATCAATGTCGATTGCTCCTCGAGGACTGTCTGGGCACCGGGGTCGGTGCGGGTCACCGAAGAGTGACCCGCACAGCCCACCAGGGCCGACAACGCCAGAAGCAATACCAGTGAGACAGGTTTCATCGCCGGCCTCATCCGATCAGCTCCGCTTGAAGCGACCGAGGAAGCCCAGGCCGCCCAGGGCAGACATGAACAGGAGAATAGCCGGAGGCAGGGGGACTACGGCCGGGGCATAGACGACGAACGAGGTGCCCTGATATGTCGGGGTTGTCGTATTGGTTGGAGACCCAAGACCGGCATTGGATTGCCAAAGCGCACCGGTGTTATTGGTAGCATTGGGATTGATACTGGCACTGAGGAATAGATTAACAGTACCCGCAGTCAGTGCCTTCAGGGTGACGGTGGCCAGCGGCAATGCAGGCCCCGTGGGCCCGTTGAAAAAGGCGTTTGCCTCAAGATCAACACTGTCTCCAGCGAGGTACGATTGACTTGGACTCGTCCAGCCCGCATCGAAGGTTGCACCCACGAAACTTAGCGCGCCAGCCGTCCAGGAAAGCAGCGAACCGCCGCCGATCCAATTGGTATCACCATTTGGCAGGGTAAATCCGCTCCCCGTCACGTCTACCGTGAAAGTCTCTCCCAAATTGATTCCAGTTGGTGTGGAAACGCTCACCGTCGCCGCATTGGCAGCCCCGGCCATGACCAGCAACCCAACAGATCCCGCAATTTTGCGAAAAATCTTATTTGTAAAAAGTTTCATTCTTATCACTCCTATTTTCAATTTTAAAGGTTCATGATTGGCACAATTAGATTGATATATTTCAATGACATAGTCACAAGTTGGTTACATCAATCAATCTTCCGAGTATTTAAGCATTCTTCATGCCATCATATTAACCAACTGATATTACACTGAATTTAATGCTATTTTCATAAGCATCATTAAAATTCAGCAAATGTGTAAAATACCCTGACATCCTGTCATCTTTCCCTGTTCGATACCTTCCCTGTCCAGATCCTCCCTATGAGTCAATCATTCAATTGTTAACAAACTCCATATACCGACTTATCCCAATTTCCTGATTGTCCGGGTGTTGCCCAGCCCACGTAGTCACGGCAACGCCCAGACGATATCAAGTTCACGAGGGGCTTTATGGAGCCAATCCGGACGGTCCGGGCGGCTTGAAGAACAATGAGCTGAAGATGCCAAAGTCGGGACCGTTGACGATTCCATCACCATTCAGATCCGCATCCGGATCATTAGTGAAGAAAACCTGACTAAAGGTACCGAAGTCAGGACCGTTCACAATGGCGTCATTATTCAGATCCGCATCACACAGATTCCCATAGCCATCGTTGTCTGTGTCACGCTGGACCAGCCAGGGCTTGACCTCCATTCCCACCGTCAGCGGGCCATTGGAAACATTGACACAATTGTCGACCGTATCCGGCACGCCATCGGCATCCGTATCCGTGGCCGCCGCCACCGCCAGATAGGCGATGTTGCCGCCAGGTCCGTAGGCCGCCGCGCCGTTGGTCATCCCCATGGCGTGGTCGTACACCGGATAATCAGCCGCCGCGCTGCCCGCCGGAATGGTCAACAAGACATCCTTGGTCTTGAGCGGCGACAGGAACACGGAATCCTGGTCGCGCACCCGGTCGGTGTATGGCTTGCCATCCTCGGCGATGATGCTGAAGCGGGTGTTCATTACCATAGGCACGTGGTCGGTGAGACCTGCATTGAGGAACCTGACCAGTGTCGTGCCACCCGTCGCAGCGGCGGCTTCCCCCGCGTACAGTCTTGCCTTGAGCCTGGTCGTGAACGGATGGCCGTTGACCAGGTAGAAGCTGGCCTGATAGTCGATGGTGCTGGGGGTCTTACCCGCCGCCACATCGGCCTCGCAGGCACCCACACCCCCGGTACAAGCCGTATACGTCCCGTTCTGGACCGCATCATGGATGACCGGGTCCACTTCGCTGTAAAGCAGGGTGACTTCACGGTCATAAGCGTAGGACTGACCTGGAACGCCCGTGGCATACGGCTGAGCCGGTGCGGACGTCGGGGTAGTGACTGCATCCACCGCGTTGGCGGTGGCCATGCCATACAGTCCCATCTGCACCTGGAGCTGCACGTGGCTGCCACTGTGGTACAGGTAGGTGCCGGGCTTGAAGCTGGCCCAGTGGTAATCCACCGTAGTCCCCGCCTGGGCACCGGCCGGGGCCATCGCTTCGGAGGTAAAGGAACGTACCCGTGTGCGTCCCGCTGCATCGGTAAAGGTCACTGGTGCCAGCAAGGTACCGGTGGTCGCATCAGTCGGCATGGCCTGCCCCGGAATCACGATGGACACCCCTTCCGGGATCGAGTTGTTGCGCAGGTGCACGGTCAGGCCGGTAGGGTCACCAGCCGGCACCATCAAGCGCGGGCCGGGGATCTGCACCGGGCCATCGCAACCGTTGGCCCATGCCGTAGCACTGCTGGCCTGGCGGTAGCCCCACATGAGGACATTCCGGGTTCCGACGGTGCCCGCACCCACCGGAGTGTCGTCCGGCAGGGTGATGGTCGTGGTGTCGGCGCACAGCCAGTATTCGGCTGCGCCCGCAGTGCCTCCGGTAAGGGCCAGGGAAGCAGCGGCGAGGGCCTTGATCAATTCTCGATTCATGTTTTTAACCTTTTTCATTGCTTAGCCCCCCTTACCTTGGAATCACAAGAGGAGCGCCGGTGTTGTCGAAGTACGGCTCCACGAACATGAAGGTCAGCAACCCGCCGGGGAAGATATCATTGACGGTGAGTTCCTTTTCAGTGTGCGAGTGCCAGATGAACACGTAGGCGTTGTTGCCGTTCAGACCGCCCTCTCCCGGAGGGAGGTTGCCGGAAGCACCCAGCAGGGGGCTGCCGCTCCAGAATCCACCCAGGGTGAGATCCTGGTTCTGGGGCAGGACGATACCGATCTTGGCCAGGGTACGGCCGTGGTTGGCGCACCATTCCCAAGTGGTGTCGTCATGGCCGTCGGGCGTGGGCGCACCGGTGTCGTTGTTGACAGTGTCCACACAGGTGTGGCCATTGACCGCTGGATCACCGAATACGTCCCAGCCCAGGGCCTTGCCGGTCCAGCGCCAGATGGCGTCGTAGGTCTGGCCCGGTTTGGTGAGGATGGTGTAGTCGGAACGGCCCAGATCCGCATCTGCGCCCGGTTTGGCCGGATCGTCGAACAACCGCCCGTCCTGGGCGATGATGACCGAGTTCTCTCCATGGTGATGGAAGGGATGGGACTTGCGTCCACCGCCCACCAACCGGATCAGCACCTTCTCGCCGGGATGGGTGCGGGGCAGCGCGTTGTAGGGTTGGTGCGGCAGCCACGGTACATTGGCGGCCGACAGGGTATCAGGCCCGGCACGACCGTTGATGAACCAAACCGTATCGTGATAAGCGCTGTTGTCGATGGCGGCGAAATTACCGGCTCCGGCCTGCAAGTGGACATTGGGGTCCAGTTCGCTGAGCACGAACAGGTACTCGTAGTCGAAGTCGGTGCCGGTCCCCACGCCGTAAGCGGTCTGGGCCGAATTGCGGCTGGTGGTGCCATTGGCATTGGTAGTGGGGGTCTTATTGAACCCCGCCGGGTGCACGACGATGGCGCCGAACAGTCCCATCTCCTGCTCCAGCTCCGGGTTGGTGCCGGATTCGTAGAGGTAGGTGCCGGGGTTAGTGGCAGTGAAAGTGTAAGTCACCGAACCGTTACCCGCAACAACCTCCTGGGTGAGGACACCTGTGGCGCCTCCTGTGGCGGTCACTCCCATCTGTCCCGGAAACACGATGGAGACCGGCAGGGGGACGTTCTGGTTGGTCAGGGTGATGGTCACCGTATCGCCCTGATTGACGATCAAAGTGGGCCCCGGATACTGGCCGTTGTAGCCCCACATGGGGGCCGAGGTACCATCCGGCAGGGTAATGTTGAAAGTCTGGGCCGTCAGGTTGAAGGTGGGGCCGGGGATCCCGTCCACCACCGCCTGGGCCTGTGGCGTGACCAGGGGCGCCCCTCCCAGGAGCATCCCGGCCGCCGCCCGGCATAACCAGTTCATTGATGATTTCATAATAGACTCCTTGTTTGAATAATCACTCGTTTGCCGAGCATCAGTTGATGCGGATCTCGGTCATCATGCCCCCGAAGTCCTCATGGTTGTTGCTGAGGTAATTGAGGTTGGTGGTATAGAGAAAGTAGGTCCCCGCCGGTACTCCGGCAGTGTCGATCAACACATCCACGGCTTCGCCGCCCCCCAGGGTGACCGAGTTGGTGCCATAGGCGATGTCCTTACCGGAAGCCAGCCCGTGGCCCCGCATGATCTTCGATCCGGAACCGATCACCTTCATGTCCAAACCGAGCAGGCTCAGGGTATACACGTTGGTGACACTAAGATTGGAGATACGGAGCAGCAGTCGCGTACCCTGGGTTGCCCGGTCAATAGTCACCAATGAGGTCATATCCTGGGATTGCACGCCATTTGGATTGCCGGCTGCGCTGCTGGTGCCGTTCAGGGGAGTGCCCTGGGCATCCAGCGGCGCTGGCAGAGGATTGGGATCGACCGTGTCCGGATACCCCCGACCGTTGATCAAGGCGTAGTTGTCACGCATATTGGCGAAGGGCAAGGGCTGGACGTTCTCGTCGGCATCGTGGAATGCGCTGTCGAAGGAGCTCAACTGAATCGCCGCTTCCACATCGAAAGCGGTGGCGCCGTCCATGTCGTTGTAAGCGTAGCCCTGGGGTGCATTCAGAGCAGTGCCGCCCTTGCGCCTGGCGATCGGGCAGGCGTTGAGAGGACACCCCTTCGCATCCTGGACCGGATGCACATACAGGTTCCCCAGCATCCCCATCTGCATGTGCTCGGTGGCCTCGTTGTGGCAGTGGTACATGAAGGTACCCGCCTCAGCCAGGTTGTAGTAATAGGTGAGGCTGGCGCCGGGGTTGATGGCGAAGGAGGTCTCCGGCACGCCGTCATAGGCCGCCGAGGCGTTGGGGAACCCATGAAAATGTACGGTATGACCGTCGAACAGATCAGGCCGGATCACGAAGCCGCTGTTGCTGAGAGTGAGATAGAACTCGTCGCCTTCGTCCACCTCGATTTTGGAGGCGGGATAATGGGCGGCGAGCACACCTTTGGCCAGGGCCGCGCTCTCCTGCGTACCGGTGATGTCGCCAAAACCGAAGATGAACAACGGCTTGCCGTCCGCCATGGTGACATATCCTTCGCTGGAGGACAGGTGCTGACAGTGAATATTCCTCGGTTGACCCGTGATTGGGTCGATGACAGGCACATCCGGAACGGCGTCCCGCGGTGCGACATCCCCCGGGCACTGGATGAAGGCGTTGGCGCCCGCCACCCCGGAGGTTCCCATCAGCAGGCACAACAGTGCCGCGGGGATGGGTTTGAGAGTGTAAGTTTTCATCGTCTTATTTCCTTTCATTGAATTCGTTTGACCAATGTTCGGGGAGGATCCCGGTGCGTGGATAGTCCACGCACCGGTTTCAGCCTTGCCGTTTTAGGGCTTGAGACCCGACGGGCCCGGTGCCTTGAAGAACAGTTGGCTCAGGATGCCAAAATCCACACCGTTAACCACACCGTCTCCGTTGAAGTCCGCATCCGGGTCCGCAGTGAAAAACACCGAGGAGAAGATCCCGAAGTCGGCCCCATTGGTGGCACCGTCATTATTGAGATCGGCATCACAGAGGTTGCCGTACCCATCGTGATTGGTGTCACGCTGGTTGGTATTGGCCACATTGACGCAGTTGTCGATGCTATCGGCCACTCCATCCCCATCAGCATCAGCCACGACCGCCAGCGCCGGGTTGGCGCCAGAGTTGCCGCCTCCCTGCTCATCGGCGCCGATATCGTTGGCAGCACCGCTGGGACGGCCGTCTCCCTCGAAGTCCACCGTCACCGGCGGAGTCAGAGCAGACGCCTGATCCAGCGCGATGGTGTCGGCGGGATCCAACCGGTAGTTGCCGTTGGCCTTCAGGGTGCCATCCGGGTTAAAGAACGGCTGACCCGTTGCCGCATCGAACTGCACCGGCGACAGCGGCCCGAAGCGTACATCGATGAAGTTTCCGCCTTCATCGAAGGCCGCCGCAGTCTGCGGCACCGTCGTCTCGATCTGGTTGATGGTCTGTCCCAGACCCGGGTTGTTGAAATATCCACTCACGAACATCCCGGTGAAGGTCAGGGTCGTGTCCGGACTGGCCACTCCAGGTGTCAGCGTGTTACCCGTGCCATACGCCGCGTTGTCCGAATTGTCGGTCAACACATTGGACGACACATTGCTGAACACCAGCCCGGGATTGACGCCCGGATCACCAGCCACCAGATCCCAGTAGGGCGAACTGGTAGGCCCACCCGCTTGGTTGCATAGCGGATTGTTGGCGAGCACCAGCCCGAACTTGGTCGGGAAGTTGGTGACAGGATCACGTCCACTCACCGTCCAGCAGAACGAACGGTTCTGGAAGATGATGTTGTCGGCGATCTCCACCGGATCCGAGAACCACCCGACAGTGGCCCCTACCGTCCCTGCGAAAGTCTTGAGATCAGGGCTATGGCCATGACCGACCAGACCGGCAGGTTGAGCATTGGAGGTATTCGCCGCCTGCTGCGGGAAAGCCGAGATGGTCGTGGCGGTGCTGTCGTTGGCCACGATGGTATTGTGACGCAGGGAGACATTCACCGCATCCTGCAGCGAGACACCACCGCCGGCCAGACCAGCCACATTGTCGACGATCATGTTGTTCTCGATCGTCACTTTCCACGTGCCGGATCCGGTCAGCGGGTCAACGGGATCGATGTCCTGACCGTTGACTTTGGCCAGGCGGATACCACCGCCATCGCCAGCCGCCGCGTGATTACCCTGGATCAGGTTTTGCTCGATACGCACATCGCCGGTGCCTTCGGTGAGGGGCGGTGGCACATTGACACAGATATCGCCGGGCACCAACGCGGCACACTCCGTATTGGTCTGACAGGCCAAAGGCAGGCCATTGGCATCGACCGCAGTCTGACACTGGAAGGCCAGGGTCACGGTATCGCCACCCACAAAGATCCCACCGCCGGACACCTCAACCATCTGGTTGAAATTCTGGTTCAACAGGATACGGTTACGGGCGATCAGGTTGGGCACCGGATTGCCCTGCGCATCCTTTTTCACACTGGCGCCCAGATGGCCGATACCGCCCCCTTCACCGGTGCTGAAGTTGCCGCAGATATAGTTGTCGGTCACCCGATAACCATCGGACCCGGTGTACAGCGACACCCCTCCGCCCACGCCGGCCAGGCCACCGTTCTCGGCGATCTGGTTATGGTGGATGGAGACATTGCTGTTATGCGAGTTCACCTTGCGGTTGAGGAGCTGAAGACCG
The DNA here is from genome assembly GCA_964445885.1 of uncultured Methylococcales bacterium. GTDB lineage: Bacteria > Pseudomonadota > Gammaproteobacteria > Methylococcales > Methylothermaceae > Methylohalobius. The sequence continues at coordinate 511 of CAYUPV010000071.1, read as the reverse complement.
GGATTACCGACATGGATACCGCCACCGTGGGCGCCACTGTTGCCGATGATCCGGTTGTTGCTGATCTCCATATCGCCAGCGTACTGGGCCACGAAAATGGCACCACCCTGGGATGCGCCGACGATATTGATGCCGTCGATACGCGCCTGTCCAGGCTGCCACGAACTCACAAAGACGGGGTCCGGCCCGGTGGTCGCATAGGTGAGGTTACCGTTGGGATCGACACACTGCCCCACCACGGTGATTCCGGCGCCTTCGTCGGTACCGAAGATCCCCGCAGTCAACCCAGTCGGTCCCGTCTGGCCTGCGATCGGCCTTTTCTGGCCTGGCAGCAGACAGAACTTGTCATTGTTGGTATTGACAGGTGGACCATTGACGGGTTGTGGCGTCACCTCACCCTGGATGCGCTGACGCCAGGTCAGCAGCTTCTCGGCGGGCACGATACGAGCGGTCAGGGTCACTCCGAACGGTCCGCAGCCCTGCAGCTGTACCCGCCCCCCCCCCCCCCCCC
>CAYUPV010000070.1:0-11969 GCA_964445885.1 uncultured Methylococcales bacterium | reverse complement strand
GGACCGCTTTAAAGTGACAGCGCCTGGAGCAAAAGAGAGGGTGACAGGCTCATTACGGGCGCGCGCCAATACTTTTCCGTATTCGATGGCGTGTGCAATCCTAACCGCTGCGTCATCCACCTGGTGCCTGGCAATCGAGCTGGAGAACGAAGGAACGGTCAATCCGGCGAAAATCGAGACCAGCAACACTACTAACAGAAGTTCTATCAGAGTGATCCCGGCAGAGGAACATTTCGGATTGTTCATGTGTCAGCACTCATTGCCCTTAAAGAGCCAACACGGTCTGGCAGGATTATAGACCGTACCCTTGTATGCGGGGGTTTGTCGTACTCCATCCTGGTTAATGGTGTATTTGTAGTCGCCTGCAGTACCCAGATTGCTGTTGCTCTGGGCTGTCCAGGTAAAGGTAGAGGGTGTTGCGGTGGCGGTGCACGAATAGGTAAAGTTTTTCGTTGCGGCAGCGGTGACGCCACAGTTCGTACCAGCCAGAAAGCTTCGATTGTCCTGGTAATACTGCTGCATATCCAGATAGAGATTGGAAAGGTTGCCAGTGCCTTCGGCCAACTTGCCCCGCCTGACATAATCCAAGTAGGCAGGTACGGCAATCGCTGCCAGGATCGCCAGGATCACTAACGTGACCATCAGCTCGATCAATGTAAAGCCGGACCTGTATGAACGGGAAATGCACATCTCTACTTCTCAACCTTCTTGTTCCACTTGTCTTATCAATCAAGTGTAGGTGTTATTGAGACATATTTATCGGCAATGCTTCACACTTTACCTCCAAAAGATCCAACCTAACGGGCGGGCGATGCTGCGAAAATTTTTTTTACTGTTCCTTTTGACGTCTCTGTTACTGGGCCTTCCGGTGTTGGGCGTATGGTGGACGGGGATGCCGGTCGCGGAGTATCTGCATTTCCCTCCCCAGTCAATGTCCACCCGACCGACTGGTTTTTCCTGGCTGGTTTTCTCTCTTTTTCTGTTGTTGGAAATTCCTCTCTATGGGTTGCTGATCTGGATGCTGCTGCGTTGTCGTAAAATCCGCTATCCGGGTGACACTTTTCCTCACTGGGGGATGGCCGTACTGACATGGCTGCTATTCGCCTGGTACCTGGCCTGGTGTCGTCCTGTGTGGCTGGGGCCACTTCGGGAGCATACTTTTATCCTGTTGTGGATGGGGTATATCGGTGTCATCAATGCTTTGTGTCAATGGCGATCCGGCTACAACCTCCTCACCCAACGTCCAGGGTATCTGCTAAGTCTGTTTCCTCTCAGCGCCCTGTTCTGGTGGTATTTCGAATATCTCAACCGCTTTGTCGAGAACTGGCATTATCTGGGGATTGAAGACATCTCCCCCTGGAGCTACTTTTGGCGTGCGACCCTGCCGTTCAGCACCGTTTTGCCGGCAGTAATCAGCACCCTGGTGCTTTTACGTACCTTTTTCGGTCCAGCCGAAGACTTACCCTCACTCAAGCTAGCCTATCCCCGACTTTGGGCCTGGGGTGGATTGATGCTGGGATGTGCCGGCTTGGTTGGCGTGGGGGTATGGCCTCAGTGGTTGTTTGCCCTGCTGTGGCTGGCGCCATTGATTCTGTTCGTATCCATCCAGGTGTTTCTGGGCGAATCAAGTTATTTCCTTAATCTATCCCAGGGACGCTGGGATGGCGTGGTCCTGCCTATGCTGGCCGCGCTGATCTGTGGTTTCTTCTGGGAGATGTGGAATTACTGGAGTGAACCCAAATGGCTCTACACCGTGCCCTGGGTGTCCCACTTCAGGATTTTCGAAATGCCGGTTCTTGGCTATGCCGGCTATCTTCCCTTCGGACTCGAATGTGCTGTGGTTGCGGACTGGTGGGGCCGTAATGCTAGACAGAACCACGGCGCTGGATCCTCCTTTGGGCATTGACTCCCAATTGGATCCTTGCCCGGGTACCCGGGCGACCAGGAGTGCCAGTTGGTCAACTCCTGGCCTTTCGCGGTTTGCTTTCCTACATCGGGATTTATAAAGCTTCTCATGTTCAGGAAGGTATTTCTCCATCCATGAATTCAATTCCCGATGACCTGCCTCCAGGAAAGCCGGCCGGTCTTTATGGATTTCCCTTCCAGCAGGGAACCCATGGCACCGGTACTGCCGCTGATGATTTTCAGTTCGCTGGTGTTATCCTTGTCCATCACGGTAGGGGTGGTGGGAATTCCGATGTTCGGTTTCTTGCCACTGGGTGACACCTGCTCAACTACGCCATCACCGTTGACATCGTAGGCAAGTTTGTCGGCATCGGTGATCTTCTGGTCACCAGTCACATCGAAAGGAGGTTGTGTCAATCTGGATCCATCGAGGTAATTCAGTTCCATGATCCATCCACTTCCGCCCGCGGCACAGGGGTCGGAAGCATTGGGAATCAACGTCACAAATACGAAACGTTGGTCCCGGGCAATGGGATTGTATGCCACCCGTTCACCACTGGTGGGTAAATCCATGTACCATCCTCTCTTGGGAGAATTTCCAGAAAAATCCACTGAATTGTTGGAAGTCAAACGGAATTCGGTCCCGGCTACGGTCTGGACGGTGATGACCGTTTGCTCCACCAGTTTGGTTCGCCCACCGGTGATGGCATTCAACCCTCCGCCCGGCGTGGTGGTATCCCATTTATCCCAGATACCATAAAGTGTCTGAGTCGCCGTGGTGGTCAGGTCTGCTTGTTCCAGGTACTTTCCAGTACCAAATCCCACCATGTATCCACCATCAGGATGTGGAACGACGACAGGGACGGTAGTGATGGGCTGCACATTACCGTTGGGATCCACTGCGGTAAACAAAGGCTTGGCTGTTCCCGCTTCTTTGGCCACTGTCCATTGGCTCGGATCGGTATTGGTCAAATCGAACTTCCAGATATTCCCCTCGAGATCGCCGGCATAAGCGACGTCGATATCACCATCCCCATCCGTATCCACGGGAGCAGGGGTCGCCAACCCATTAGGGGTGGTCAGTGATCCGACATTGGTATCGATCCGGGCATAATCGGTATGGATATCAGTGGAATAGGTCCAGGTTCCATCCGCGCCTTCCTGAAGGAACAGGATGAACAACACGGCGTGACCGGTGGTCGAGGCATGGCCATCGCCCTCACTGTTGTTATAGCCGTTACCCACGATCAGCGCCCATTTTCCGTTGTTCATCTTGGCGATTTGGGCCGATTGATGAGTGAGAAAATTCAGTGTGGGCTGATTATAGGTATAACCAAGATCCGGATCATCCTCATCGGTGAATTCCCACAGCACCAGGCTGGCGGCGTTAGTTTGCGAAAAACCGGAAGGATCTGTGACATCCAGGGCGTAGTATCCCTGGCCCCCACCATTCAGACCTCCAGCCAACACGGTTTTCCAGTTGTTTCCCAGTTCGGCATCCGCCACCATGGGGGAGCCATCGACGAAATAACGGTGAGGCACAGCAGGTGAGAGCGAGCTGTTTCCATAATTGGGATGGGTCAGATGGCTCAAATACGGATAAACGGAACCGGGTACGTATGCGATTTTTTCCTCCCCGGTATCCGCATCGAAACCATGCAACATGCCGTCATTGGCTCCCACATAGATGATTGAATTCCGGGAAGCATAATTGGCAACGAAGGAGGCATAGCCGCTGTCCGGAAAACCCGCCCCGGGTGCCCCCACAAAGAATGGCGTCGAATGGACGATATCCCCCAGTTTGCTGCTACGAGTCCTGAATCCTGAAATATCTGAGCCACGGAGGTAATTCACCCGATCGCTGCCCAAATTATCAATGATGAGAAAGGCATCCTTATTGAGATCATCCTGCTGGGTGGTATCCGTCAGTCCCGAGATGGCCAACCAGGTGAAGGGAATGCCGTCGTGGGTGTCGCGACTGATGGTAATGATTTGTCGGCTGGATGGAACCTGGGTATCGATGACCGCGCCCGCATCCCAGTTTGGGACGGGGCTGATGATGCCCAATAGACTGATATCTCTGGAGAGTAGCTGACCACTCCAGTCTCCACTGTTGAATCGCGCCTGATAAACGACGCTACCAGTGTTCAGCGAGGTGGAGTTGGTCGCCGCCGCCGCTGCCGAGCCTACCTTGTCCAGAATTTCGGTGAAAATGGCATCGAAAGCCGATTGCAATGTCGTAAGATCGTCAGCGAAATAGGCAGTCGTGGTTCCTCCTGCCGCGGCAATGGTGTCGAGCGTGGTGGGATCGACACCATAAGGCAGGGCGAAGCCAATCACGTAAGTCTCCACGCCACTTGTCAAAAGTGCAGAGGCAGCTCCTGCTGCCTGGGCAATCGCCACCGATGGATTGCTGATGGGATTACCGTTTTTGTCTGTGGAAGGTAGTCCGTCGGTCAACAAGGCAACGAAATTCTTCCCACAGGAAATTGGGGGTGCCGATTGAGGCCCCCCTTCACTCGAAACGGTCAGGTTACCATCGAAATAGTCTTTGGCAGTCAACAAGGTCCCTTCGATCGGGGTGAGTCCTGCATTTTGCAACGGGTAATTGGGATCTGTCGGTTTATTCTTAGAAAACTGTGAAGGGGCCAGTTTTGTGTCCAGCTTGCCTGCTTGCTGGGAATCGAGCGCGGCAATGGGAACATGAACGTATCCTCGCCCTGGGGACGAGTTGGAAAACCAGGTAAGACCGATATGGTCCCAGGTCAGAAAAGTCCCGAAATCAAGAATATTTTGCGCCAAGTCACTATCGGTAGGAGAAAACTTATAGGTTCCAAATTTGCCTGAAAGCCCGCTGGTATCATCAGTTTCATTCGTCTTGGCACTGTAGCAATCGTAGAAATCCCAAGGCCCACTGGGGAATGTTTCACTCCCATTGTCGAAGTCGGCCGTAGAAGAATAACAATAGCCACTTCCTTCATTTACGGAAGAATAAAAGGGCAATGCAACGTTGTAATAAACATAATGCCCGGGATTTGACATGTTTGGTAGGCGGTATTTTTTAGTGAGGGAGTCCCTTATTCCAGAGTAATTGGGGTCATAGTTAGATGGATCGAAACTGGCATCATAGGCTGCGTTATGCAAATGCATCAGACTATTTGAGGTTTGCTGATACGCCATCAACCCCAGATTGATTTTCCCAAGATAACGATCGACCAACCCTTCCGGATCAGCCGGATCGTCGGGATTCACCGCCCGGGTGGTATCCTTTCTACGCACCACCTTGCGTGCGATTTCCGATTTGCTGGCACGGTTGGCGCTACCTACCGCGGAACCGTTGGCGGCTTCGTCCATGCTGTTGGAATTGTCCAGGATCACCAGTACATTGGCCTTGGCGGAGGTGGTGGTAAACAACGGCGCTTTGGACAGATCCAATAAAGTCGCCTGAACAGGCAGGCCTGTCGTAGCGATGCCAATAACTAAAATACTCTGGTAGCAGATCTTGAACTTCATGGTCTGTCTCCTCATCAGGATCAGGGGGCGTAAATCGTTTGCAATACAACCCGGGTATTGGCATCTCCACCATAGCCGACAGCCGTGATTCGGTACTGATATTTCCAGGCCGCACTGCCGGGCGGTTGGATCTTATAACCCTCGATCCAGTATTTGGGTGGTTGGGCCACCTGAGAGAGCGCCGTCGCATTGGTGTAAGTGCCCAAAGGGACCCCATTGGGCTCTTTGGCGTTATCCTTCCAGACTTGCGATAATCCGCCGGTCGCATCACACAATCCGTTGGTACAATTTGGTGCAAAATTTGCCAATCCACTGATACGGCTGGAGATATCAGCCTCCGCATCCCTGAGCGCCACTTCGGCTGCCTGGAATGCCAGATTATGATCGCGATAATTTCCCGCCATCCTCTCTTCCATGATATTACCCTGCACGGCGGCAACCCCGATCACCGTCATGACCAAGAGCATCATTAAACTGACGACCAAAGCAGCTCCACGCTGTTTACTGGAAAAATATCGACAGTGCATCCTCGAGTTCCTCATGGCAAAAGGTTACGCAGGCCAATGGTCGTGGTATAGGTCTTTTGAAGATTGCCACCGGTGACGCTGGTGTTGAGGTCTGCCGCCTGAAGCGTCAGCGTAACGCGGATGCTGACCACCTGGCGCCAGTCCGTCACCCCAGCCGTGCGGTCATAGCGGTCGGCCGTGCCATCTCCATCAGTATCGATTCCATAACGGACAAGCATCGAGCTAACGTCGGAGATCAGCGGTTGGTCGCCTGCAGCATCCACATTGGTCGCGCAACGTAAGCTGCCCGCATTGAGAAACAGACGGCTCACAACCTCATTTCCTGCAGTAATGAGGCTGTTATCCTCGCAATCGGTGATATTGCCATCACCTTGATAGCGGACGATGACTTCATTATCTGTGCCGCGGATCACTTCCCCGGCAGCGAAGTTGTAACCGCTGAAACTAACTGCAGGAAATGTGGAGCTAAAATCCGTGCTGACATTGTTGGTATCCCGGTACCCGGTCAAACGCAGATGTCGCCCCAGGATTTCTATCGCAAACCGGGCATTTTCCTGAATCCGCGCATTGGCGTCGGCGACCCGGTAGGTTTGTTTATTGGCGATGAAAATCCGAATCACCCCCGCGGTAAGCATCAACCCAACCACCAGGGCGATCATAAGTTCGACCAGGGAAAATCCCTTTTGCTGTGAATGAGTATGCTGATTCATGGTTGAAAAGTGGTCACGAAACGTTTGAACCTTGGATTGCCCGCACCGTCGTATTCATCGATCCACCAGATCTTGATGGCATAAACGCTACCCAAGCCATCACATGCGTATTCTGACGCTTCTATCGCGCCATTATTGTTGCTATCGCCACCGTCTCCTGGTGTGGTATCCAGACAAATGGTTCCTGATCCACTCGGCAGGTTGGAACCCACATTGGTACGCCATTGTGCCAGATCAAATTGAGCCATTTCCGTCAAGGAACAATCATCGACCGTCGAATCATTCCATTCACATTTCTTGGCGGTTGTTCCTCCTGGTGGATCGACGGGGTTGCCGTTCACATTCATATAAGCCGCCCGGTTGGCTCGCATACGATCAGCAATATCGTAGGCCAGCAAAGTCGCCTGGGTACGGAGATTGGCGCTGTGGCCATTGTGTAATCCGGTGGTTTGCAGCTTGGCCAGTCCCAACAGACCTATGGCAAGTACTAAAACAGCCACCAGGATTTCGACCAGTGTGAACCCGTTTTCCTGTTTCATGGGCAAACCACATTGCTGTCAATCGTTATCCTGCCGGTATTGCTCAGGACAAGGTTCTTTCCCACATTTCCGTTGCGACTGTCACAGATCCTGAGGGTTCCGGCTTGAAATCCCCCACCGGTCACCTGGCTTTGACCCGAAGCAACATAAGAGATATAATTGGCAACATTATTGTTGCCTGTCATGGTGATTTGTCCCCCCACCGCTTCATGCACTCGCAGAAGTGTCTCGCTGGCGTTGTTGTAAGCCGCATTATTGTCGTTGTCGGTGAAGACGATCCATCCCTGGGCCCAATTCCCGGCATTGCTGCAACTGGCGCCATCACTGCTCTTGCATGCTGTCACCCTGATACCCCGCTTTATCGCCTCACTGCGGGCCAGATTCAGTGAACCGACCAATTCGTTGGTTGAAGTAGTGAGACGGTTATTCTGGATGAGCGCCAGAAAACTGGGTACGCCTATCGCCAAAATGAGCGCAGCCACAACAAGTGTGACGATGAGTTCGATCAGAGTGAAACCGAAGCTTTTTTTCTGTTGTATGTCTTTGATTGTCTGCATCTTCTAAAAACAGCCTATGGACGACAAACTAATCATACTTTGCCGTTTAGAAAAGATAGTCGATGATCAGGATAGGGGGTTGTGACGGCTGTCACGTATCTGGAATTATAGTGATAGGAGTCCCCGAACATAGGAGGTCATATCTTGCCTGGAGTATTGCGTTGCAAGTTTTTTTAATTGCTCGTCATGATCCACGCCGTCATCGCTTGGACGATCTCCTCCCACACTTCCTCTTCACTGCGTACCAAGCGCTTCAGTACCTTGAACGAATGATCCCCCCCTTGGATCACATGGAGATGGACTGGTGCCGTCAGGCTTTCCAGTAGGGTCTGTAATTCATCCAGCTCGCACAAACGATCACGGGTCCCCTGGATGAACAACATCGGGCACCGGATTCTGAATAGATGTTCGATGCGCAGCCTGTCGGGTTTTCCCGGAGGATGAAGGGGGTAACCGAGAAATACAAGACCATTGCATGACTCGCCTTCGGCTGCCAACATGGAGGCTGCCCGCCCACCCATGCTCTTTCCGGCCAGAAACAGCCGCTTGGGGGAGAGTTCAGAATCTTCCCTCACGGCGGCAAGGATTTGCTGCCAGGTGGTCTGCAGCACCGGCATCCGATCCGGGGCCTTGCGCCCTTGCTCCTTGTAGGGAAAGTTGAATTTGACCGACAGTATCCCGCGTTCTGCCAGCCGTTCGTGGATAAATGAGATGAAGGGATGATGCATATCGTTGCCCGCTCCATGGGCCACAATGACCGCGTTCTGCCGATCGTAGGCATCGGGAACGGCCCATAGGGAGGAGAAACTACGCTTGGAATCGAGGGTATAGTGTCGCTCGAGTGATTTCATGGGTTTTCTGCCAAAAAGATTGCCCGCCGGGGGGCGGGAAGGCCCTCCACGGTCAGTTCAGGATGGTCAGGATCGAGAAAATCGGGCAGTGATTGAAATCGCATCCAGTCGGTTGGTCTTTGCTCGTTCACCGTGGTGGGGGTGACATCGATACAACGGATGTGGGTGAACCCGGTCTTTTCCAGCCAGGATTCCAGGGTCCCGGGTGAGGGGATGAACCACACGTTACGCATCCTGGCGTAACGGTCTTCGGGGACCAGGACCTCACCCACCTGGCCTTCGATCACCAGGGTCTCGAGCACCAGCTCACCGCCGCAACGCAGGCAATCCTTGAGGGCGAACAGATGACCGAAAGGTGAACGCCGGTGGTAGAGTACCCCCATGGAAAACACCGTGTCGAAGATCTTGAGACGGGAGGGAAGATTCTCCAGGGCCAGGGGCAGCAGATCCAGTGGATGGTCGCCCGCCAGGCGTTTGAGCGCCAGGAACTGGAATACGTAGCGCAAGGTTGGATCGATACCAATGACCTGCTCAGCGCCTGCCCCCAGCATACGCCAGCCGTAATAACCATTGCCGGCCCCCACGTCCAGGACCAGGCGACCATCCAGTGGCTGGATCGCAGATACCAGCCGGTTCCATTTCATGTCCGAACGCCATTCACTGTCGATAGGAATGCCAAAAACCTCGAAGGGCCCTTTGCGCCAGGGGTGTAGTTGCCGCAGACAGCTGTCCAACTGCCCGCGGGTGGTATCGTCACAATCGCCGGGCAGGCCAATACGGACCTGGGGAAGATCGAAGGTAAGCTCAGAGGGGTGAATGTTGGGCAGGGAAGAGAGCATCCTGCTCCAGGTATCCACCTCACCATGCCCGGAAAACGCGGCCTGGAGTTGTTGCGGCAGTCGGGCAATCCATTCTTCAAGTCCGGCAATAGGTGCTTCCAGCAGGGAACGATAAGAGATCGTGGAGTCAACCATAGGAACGAATAGGGCGGTGCTCAGAGCAATGGGGAAGGATCAAAATGACGGCGAAGGTATTCAAGTCGCTGCAGATATCCTTCGGCATCCCCATAATCCACGAACAGGGGGTAGCGATTGTGAATGGACTTGGGTTGGCGGGCATGCTTGATGGGGCACCAGTATTGTTCGGTCCTTCCGGCAATTTCACGCACATAGGCAATCAGGCCATTGAAATAGCCGCAATAGATACAGTTGAGTTTTTCCAGCAGGTTGAGATAAGGCAGGTATTGACGATCAATGATGATGTAGTCTGACCGTTTGACCTTGGGGATCCCCCAAACAGGGAAACAGACGGCGTGGTAGGCATTGACCCAGAGATCCAGAAGCAACGCAGGAATGAGACAGGAATAGATGACCGGTGCCGTCAGAAAATGTTTGGGGTGGGCCCCGAACAGATAGCGCAAGAGATGGCCCCAACCGGCCTTGTGATCACGGATCAGCTCAGACTCGAAGATCACCCGGTTTTGCTCCAGCCGATAGGAGAACCGCTGCTGGGCCTGCTGTACCTCCTTGAGGATCTCCTGCTGCAGTTCCACCAGCTTTTGGTAAAGCTCATTAAGCGTGTCGGTCATTTCAGGCTCCTGTCAGAATTAATCACGCGCCGACATGACACCGGTACGCTGACCCGACGGTTCCATTCCTGGGCTGGTCTCCACTGTAGCCATTCGGGACGATATTGTCGAATCGTCCGCCTATTTCAGGGCGATCAGAGAGAGGAAGTTGAAATACTGGAACCAGACTTCGACACTGCTGAAACCTGCCGCCAGCAGCCGTTTGCGATGGATCGGAAAGCTCTCCGCTACCAGTACGTTCTCCAGTGCCGTGCGCTTACGGCTGATCTCCAGTTCGCTGTAACCCTGAGCGCGTTTGAACGCATGGTGCAATTCGGTAAAGAGCGATTGCTGCCGGGAATCTTCAAGAGCAATCTTTTCTGACAGGATCAAGGCACCACCGGGGACGAGCCCCCGGTGGATTTTCTCCAGCAAGGCCCGCCTGTGGGTGAGAGGGATGAACTGGAGGGTGAAGTTAAGCACCACCATCGAGGCATCACGAATGTCGATATCATCGAGATCGGCACAGACCAAGCGAATGGGTACCTTTGTCCGATCACTGCCCAAACTTTCACGGAGTCTGGAGATCATCGGCCAGGCGTTATCCACAGCGATGATCTCGCAACCGTCCACAGGGATGTGCTGCGCCATCGCAAAACTGGCTGCTCCCAAAGAACAGCCCAGGTCATAACAACGGCTTTGCGGTTTGACCAATTCCCCCGCCATTACACCAATGGCAGTAACCACTGTCCGATAGCCGGGTACCGATCGTTCGATCATATCCTCGAAAACTTTCGCCACCTGGTCATCGAAACGAAAGGATTGAATCTGTCTTTGGGGGTTGGCGAACAGGCGGTCACGCTGGTGTTTCATGGGCGTCTTAGAAGAAATTGCTGTGTTAATATTGGAATGATTCAACCATAATGGGAGCCTCCATGAGCGCCATCGACTTGGCAAGGGTGAAAGCCTATCTGCTTGATCTGCAGGATGATATCTGCAAGGCCCTGGAAAGTGCCGAATCGGAAGCCCGTTTTCAAGAGGACAACTGGGAATATGAACATGGCCGCGGTGGTGGCCGTACCCGGGTGATTTCCGAAGGCGCAACCTACGAAAAGGGAGGCGTCAACTTTTCCCACGTCCAAGGGAGCGAACTGCCGGCTGCGGCCACCGCCCACCGGCCTGAGTTGGCGGGGCGGCAATTTCAGGCCGTTGGTGTATCTCTGGTCATCCACCCACGTAACCCCTATGTACCAACGTCACACGCCAATGTCCGTTTCTTCCTTGCAGAGAAGGAGGGTGCGGAACCTGTATGGTGGTTCGGCGGCGGATTTGATCTGACACCTTACTATCCGTTCCTGGAAGATGTGATCCATTGGCACGAGACCGCCCGTCGTGCCTGTTCACCCTTTGGGGACGAGGTCTACCCACGTTTCAAACAATGGTGTGACGAATATTTCTATCTCAAACATCGGGATGAGACCCGTGGTGTGGGTGGTTTGTTCTTCGATGACCTCAACCAGTGGGGGTTCGAGCGTAGTTTCGAGTTCATGCGCTCGGTGGGCGATCATTATATTCCCGCCTATCTTCCCATCGTGGAACAGCGCAAAGACTCGCCGTTCGAAGAAAAGGCACGGGAATTCCAGGCTTATCGGCGCGGGCGTTACGTGGAATTCAACCTGATCTATGACCGGGGGACGATCTTTGGTCTCCAGTCGGGTGGTCGCACCGAATCCATCCTGATGTCACTGCCTCCCCTAGCCAAATGGGGTTACAACTGGCGGCCACAGGAAGATTCTGCAG
>CAYUPV010000069.1:0-11990 GCA_964445885.1 uncultured Methylococcales bacterium | reverse complement strand
GTTTTCCCAAACAGGCTCCATCACCTTGACTTCCACTATAGATGGTTCGCGTACCAGACAGGTGGTTCTTGCGACAAACTATGGTTCTGTCACGATCAATTGAGATGTGGAATAACGATGAAGATTTCAAAACGGCATTCCGGTTTCACGTTGATAGAGGTGTTGATATCACTGGTTTTGTTTGCCATCGGAGCGCTGGGAGTGCTTCTGTATAGTGGTAACGCAGTCAAATCTTCTTTGGACAACAATGCCCGGGCCATTGGAATTTCCACCGCCTCACAGGTGTTGGAACCTTTATATGTGGCTGCTGAAAATGGCAGTGCAACCCTCCAGGCTGCACTGAATGCGTTGAAAGACAATAACGGCGTTTTTAAGGCCACGGTCACGGGCAATGGTGGACGGGACAGTTTCACGGTAACCATTCTTGAAGCACGCGATGACAATAATTTGAATGTCCTGACCAACCCTCCCCCCTGGCAATCCCCTATCACTCTTGGAGTCCGCATAGATTATGCAGGGATCACCGGGACTAAAACCGTCTTTGTTCCAATGACACTGGTGACCCAATGAAGACGGAAAACGCAGGTTTCACGATCGTTGAATTGATGGTGGCGGTGTTGGTCTCCAGCCTGTTGGCCATTGCCGCAGTCACTGTGTTCGCCAAGCAATCTGTCTTCTTTACCGGCCAGGCGAAACGGGGACAGGCCGGGATGGTGGGGTTGACAACGCTGAATATCCTTGGCCGATTGTTGCGGGAAGCGGAAAAAGGTTCCGTGAGCATCACTTCGGCTGCGGGCAGCACCACCGTCGATTTTGTGCTTCCCCCCGGTTTTTCTATCTGGCCGAACACAACTGCGCCTTATTTGAACAATTCTATCCGGGTTTCCTGGACAAATGCAGGCAATCAGGCGAACCAATTGCTTGTCAGAAACGCAGCCAGCTCAGCCGCGTTACCCGCTGCCGCTCCCATCTCCCTGGCAGGCTCCAGTACTAATCTCAATGTCATAATCACCGATTTTCAAGTCACCCCGGATCCGGTTACGGCAGAAATGTACCGCTTGACATTAAAAACCGCCTCAGGAATGGGTGCAGGAGGTAAAGATGGTGAAACCAGTTTCGAAACTTATGTCGCGCTCCGTAACTGAGCCAAAAGCCAGGACTGTGCATCAGCAAGGCTATGTATTGCTGTTGGTTGCAGTCTTCTTGATCATTCTGACCGCCACCTCTGTCCATTTCGTCAATGAATTGGGGGAATATACCAATGTCAGCGGTACCGCCCGCGACAGCAGCGCCTCATTGATGATTGCCGAAAGCGCCCTCGAACATCTGCGGGGTACGTTCTTGTCAGGAGTTTCACAATGCGCGGCCATCCCTGCCAATTGTGATCCCAATGCGCAAAATATTTGTGAAACGATCAAGATCAAGGACTATCAAAGTTCTCCTGATGCCTGCCTTGAAAATTACATGTATTACGTGAACAGCGGCGGCGCAGGCACTGGTATCGACCAGACTCAGCCCTCCTTGTTGCAAAGGGTCGCCAGTGGAGAAGCTGCTTCCGTGAGTGCTCAGCAGACCTCCAGAAAGATCGCCAGTAACGTAACTCAGCTTTCAGTCAATGACCTTTCCGGCACCGGATTTGGACCGAACCTTTTCATTCTGAATTCCAACGGGCGCCTGGTTCCCAGCGCTGTTGCCAACTGGACCACCAGCCTGGACAAAGCCGCTGCCTGGATTGAAGTAGTCCAGAACAATAACGACCCCAATGCAATCGATCTTGTGGTTCAGGCGGTTGGACAAAGCGGGGACAGCAAGAGCTATGTACAGCGGTACATAGGTACATTTTATCCATCAAACACCCTTGGTAGTGGCTTGTCTGTGCTGACCGAGGCCAGTCCCATCCAGAGATGAAAGAAGGTGATCGCCATGAGAGTGCTAGCAATTTTTTTTCTGAGTGTATTGTTTGTTAGTGAGGGGAATGCTGGGGGATGCCAGCTTGGTAATTCAACCACCGGAATGGTGATCCTGGATAACACCGCCAACCCAGGAGCGAAGGCCATCTCACTGAACTTGAAACTCTATGGAGGTGGCAGCAAAGGGTGTACCGCCATCGAGACCGGGTCGGGAGGAAACGCCATCAATATTGCCGATTATCATACCTTGGCACGTGATTCTGTCCCAAATCCCGATGAGCTAAAGCTCTTTATAGGGCCAGATCCGGCCAACGTCAGTCAGAATCTGCTCTGTGATCCCAGTACTAAAACAAATCCTTCTACGGGTATGTCATGTAAGCCGAGTCAGCAACTCAAGTTCTTCACCGCGGGCGGCCACCTGTTCGAACTGAACCGCCTTCGTACCACTGCCGATTGGTTGTCCCAGGATTCCGATGGTAATGGGATCCCAGACAATGTTTCGCCTGACCCGGGTATTCCCTATGGGACTTACGGCACCCTCAGCTTTTCCCAGTTCCTCGACAATATCGCCAATGGACGCACCATGTATGGCATGGTACGTGTCTTGGTCCCCCTTGAACATGGAACCTGTTCCAACTCGACCAACTGTTCCAAGAATTCTCTAGGACAAACAGTCAACTCTACCTCTCTTTATGGCTTCTGCAGCAGTACCAATGGATTGTGTAGTTGTGCTCCTAATTCAAAATTCAAAATTCAGGAAGGACTCACTTTATGTGGCATAACGATGCCTGCCAACGCCAAGATCAAGGTGAAGGGATCATTGTTATGGGATTTCGTAGACAATTTGACGGGATCACCCATTCCCCTCAGTCAATTGCCCTTTGCTCCCAGGGAGCTTTATTTCAAGGTGGAGATCCCCATACTTGTAAACTGGGCTCATGATGCCAACGATGACGGTGCCATGGATAATATGTTCGTCATCAAGGCGATTTCCAATGGACAGAGTCAGGGAGTTCTGGCACCCACCTTCAACTTCAGTGATGTGCCACAAGTGTCCAAGGATGCTTATCACTACTACATTGGTAAAACCCTGGATTCCACTGAATTCGCCACTCTGGACAATCCGACCAAATACCATCTGCTGATGCCATCCGGGTATCCCAATGGCTGGGCCGAGGCTTTCGACAAACTCAATATCACCGCGCCTACTTGGCATACCCTGCCACCGAATGGATGTGTTCTGGACGATAATTCCACACCCTGTGGCAAATTTGGTGTACCGAATGGAGTCACAGGGACATTGACTGCAGATGACGTTCGTTCCTCCCAGTTCGAGGATATTCCTACCTATTTGTACAGTGGTGGACTGATCGACATGCACGACCATGTCAATATCTCCGGCCTGGTTTACGTGCCCCAAGGCATGGAACTGGAGGCGAAGAACTCCAGTGCCAGTGATCCCACCCGTCAGTTCATCATGGGAGCAGTCGTGGTGAGGGATACGTTTTTTATCGAAGCGAAAGACAATACGATCACGGTCCTGAGCTCCGATCCGCTCAGTTTCTCCACCGCCCAGGTGAGCCAGGGCGCTGCCCAGGGACAGCAGGGAACTGGTAACGCCCTGACTCAGGCAGTCAATGGGAATCAGTCGAACACCGGAACAACCACGACGGGAAATGGCGGGAACGGTACCTGTTTCGGTTGCGTCAGTGGCAGTGGGGCCAATGGCAACACTGTTGGGGGCGGAACTGGTTCTCCTGTATCCACCCGTTGGATGGAAATCCGTCCGTAAATTTTTCCAGGGTGGCTCCCGCTGAGCCGGGGTCACCCTTTCCCTTTTGAAATTCGCTTGAATTATTTCTGATTCGGATGTGGGCATTCCTTCCCGCATCCTTCAATTCCCTCACTTTCCAATCCGTCTCCACCCCTTCCAGCCCCAAAAGTCTGCAGATCAAGGAAGGATACTTCGTACAAAGCAGTGTCCAATAAAATCCAAGGTGGATTTAACTGGGCATCGCCTTACAATGAACTTGTTATTCGGTCGGAGCGATTGGGCGATGAGGATAGAAGGGGGGTTTACTCTCATTGAACTGATGGTCACGATGATTGTCGCCGTCATTGTGTTGACCGTTGGCATACCGGCCTTCAGTGCCTTCGTCAAGAATAATCGGCTCGTGACGGTGACCAATGCTTTGATCGGAGCGATGAATCTGGCCAGAAGCGAGGCCATCAAACGAGGGATCCGGGTCACTCTCTGCAAGAGCGGCGATGGCAGTGGTTGTAGCGTGATTGGCAACTGGGAACAGGGCTGGATCGTCTTTACTGATCCCAACGACAATGCGACTTATGACAATGCGACGGAAACTCTGCTCCTCGCCCATGAGTCCATATCGAACAATGTCACAATGACTGGCAATGGCAATGTGGCTGATTATGTATCGTATGTTGCCAGTGGCCAGGTACGCTTGACAAATGGCGGCTTCCAGTTAGGAAACATTACGATCTGTGATGATCGCAGCGGCAATGTGGGAAACCGGATCGTCATCAGCAGGACCGGCCGAGTGCGGTTGGATAAACAAATCACCTGTCCTTGAACCCCATGAAATTCAAGACAGCGGGTTTTACTCTGATAGAGATTTTGGTAGCCGTGCTGGTATTGGCTGTTGGTCTTCTGGGATTGGTGGGACTCCAGACTTATGGCCTGCACAACAATCACAGTGCAAATCTGCGCACGCAGGCCACTTTGCTGTCCTATGACATCACGGATCGTATCAGAGCTAACCGCGCTGTTTATCTGGATGCCGGCGGTAATTACATCGATCCGCCTGGCGGAACCACCACCAAGGTATGCGAATGGGATGGCACGAAGGTTGACGCTTGCACCCCAACTGAAATGGCCCAGTACGATCTGACCCAGTGGCGTGACTCTCTTGCCAATGTGCTTCCGGGTGGGACGGGTACAGTCTGCCTCGATGCCTCCCCAGATGACGGTGGCGATGCCAATGGGGATGGCAGCGTGGATGTTTCCGAATACGCCTGTGACAACCCGGGCAATGTTAATGTCTTTGCCGTGAAGATCTGGTGGGTGGACCAGTTCGACAGCGCTGGCAATCCTGTGATCAAGCGTTTCGTGACCACTTTTCAGCCATGACTGGATAGTCGCTTGTGCCCCAGACCACGCTCCATCGTGGAGATGGTGGTTTCATTATCGGCCGTGTTTGTTTGGTTCCTTGCCCCCCACCACCACTCCCCCCTCCTCATGAAGACTATTTTGATTTCGATGTCAACCCAAATAGGGTAAACTTTGAACTTCCCCACATAATGTCGGGGGTATTGTGATGTCACCGCCGTGACGACGCAATATGATCATTTGCCTGACAAGTATCGAAAGGCCAGAAAGGTCACGATGCTGATCCATGTCAGGAGTATCATCGATTGATGGGAAATCGATGGGGGGGACTGATGGCCAGAAATCTGGATTCTCTGAGAGAACATGCCGGTGACATGGGTGGTTGGGATTTTACCGTCCCTTTGCGCTCATCGGAACCCCGCTTCTTAATGGGTCAGAAGGAAGCCTCTGCCTCTATTTCTCACTCCACCTCATTAGCGCATCGTCAATCCGGAATTTCGCTGGTGGAGATCATGATCTCCCTGGTCACCGGCTTGTTCCTGCTTGCCGGAGTCATCCAGATCTATCTCTCCAACAAGCAAACCTATCGGGTCGTGGAGGCAAGCTCCCGCATCCAGGAAAATGCCCGGTTTGCCATGGAAATTCTAGGCCAGCATATCCGCATGACCGGTTTTCGAGACAGTGTCACCGGAGATCCCATGAGTATTTTTCCCCAGCTGACCTTTGGGGGATACAATTTGAATCCTGGGGAAGTCATCCGGGGCTCGGACACAGAGATGGTGGTTCGTTATCAGGGGGACGGGGTCATCCAGGATTGTACAGGGGGCAATGTCATAGCCCCGGGCACTTCGATCACCATGCGTTTTAGTCTCGATGCAAACAACGAACTTCAATGCGCGTCCAGTCTGAGTGGACAGGAACCTCTGGTTTCCGGGATCAATCAGTTGCGGTTTTTATATGGTATCGATACGGATGGTGACGCCACTGCAAACTGTTACGATCAGGCCAGTTCCCTCAATGCGGCGAATCCAACAGCTTGCGGCGTTTCACTTGCCAGCCCCTGGAGTCAGGTGGTCAGTCTGCGCATCGTATTGGAACTGCAGTCAGCAGAGAACCGGCTGAATGTGACTGGAGATCAACCTTTGAGAAAAAGCTATTCCACCACCATCGGTTTCCGTAATCAGTTGCCATGAGGGACATCAGCATGTATCGAAATTCATACTCGAAACAACAAGGCGCCGTGTTGATCATCAGCCTTCTGATGCTCATGGTGATGACTTTGCTCGGTGTCACCGCGATGCAGTCCACGATCCTGGAAGAAAAGATGGCGGGAAATTTCCGCGACAAGCATTTGGCGTTTCAGGCCGCCGAGGTAGCTTTGCGCGACGGTGAAAACTGGTTGATGACATTGGCTCAGGAGCCCATTGCTACCGATGATGGGGTGAATCGCGTTTGGACCCTGGACATATTGGGAGCCGACTGGTGGAATGCCTTGTCCGCCTGGGTGAACGCCGTTCCATTCACGGGTTCGCTTGTGGCCAGTCAGGCTCCGGCCTGTCTGGTGGAGGAGGCGGGTTTTGTCTCTGACGGGTCTTTGACCATCGGCACTTCACGGGACAAGCCTGGTCGGGTGTTGTACCGCATCACTGCCCGTGGAACCGGCGGTTCCAATGCTGCTGTGGCGATCGTGCAGAGTATTTATGCCAAGAGGTACTGAGTGATGAGTCAACGAAACAGGCTGTTTGCCGCCATCTTGATCGGTGCCCTAGTATTTCCAGCCGGCTCGACGGAACTGGATCTGGCAACTTCACCGCTTTTCCTGAGCAACCAGGTCCAGCCCAGCATCATTTTGATGCTGGACAATTCCGGTAGTATGAAAGAGCCCATGTATCAGAATGGTGGTGATCTGGAAAATTTCGATCCAGCCAAGAACTATCATGGCCTCTTCGAAGCATCAAAGAACTATCGATATGACTCGGCCATTCCTGTCGATATTTCGGTGTATCCGGTACCCTTGGATTCTAGGGCTGCCGGCGCTTTCGTCGAATCGAACTGTACCCCTGCGTCCGGCGACAGTATCTGCTGGAGCGGAAATTTTCTCAATTGGTTGACGACTCGTCGTATTGACGCCGCGCGTAAGATCCTGATTGGTGGCAAGGTGGAAAACCGGGCCGGCTATGATTATCTTGGGAATGATTCACCACAATACAAGATCATTGGAAATAACGAGCCTTCTGATCCTTTCTTTAGGGGTTCTACGCCGGTCAGCAGCCAATATTCCCCCATTCCTGACGATCGATTCATCTCCGTCATATCGACTGCCAGCGGAGGGATGATCCTGCCAACCTACCAGCCTTATGCACAAATAGTCATTGGGAGTAGTGATACCGGTTTCGTTTACAACGACACCAGGACCAAGATCGGAGAATTCGGCACGGTCCGAGTCACAACCACAGTCAATGGATCCAAAGCCCTCGATCCATCCAGTTGGACCCACGTCACATTTCAAAAAAATTATCCGGTCTCTCCGATAGTGGTTGCCAGAACCCTGTCCTACAATGAGATGGAGGGGGGGGTGGTCAGGATACGCAACCTAACCACGGCCGGTTTCGACATCACCTTCAGGAATGGCCTAATGAGGATGGCAATCACGCCTCCGAGCAGATTCAATACCTCGCGCTCGAATCCGGCAGCCACACTCTCTTGGGAGGGCTGAAGTTGGAGGCAGGCACGATCAGTAGCAACCAGCGATCCCAGTCTCTTTGTCCCGGAGTAGTGGCGGAAGCGACCAATGTGACTTTCAGCCAAACGTTTGCTGCATCACCCGTGGTTTTGACCTCGGTGGTCAGTTTCAATGAAAGCGACGCGGTCAACAGCCGCGCCTGGAACATTACCCCGACTGGCTTCTCCCTGGCTCTTCAGGAAGCGCAGAATGGTGATAGCCACTTTGCCGAAGAGGTGGCCTACGTGGCGGTTGCTAAGGGTGTGGTCATGGATATCACTCAGCCTTTCTATCTGGAGGCCGGCACCATTGCGAATCTGAGCGGGAGTCAGAACTTCACTTTCAATAATTCCTTCCCCGCCTCTCCTGGCTTTCTCGCAGCAATGCAAACGATCAACGAGAATGACCCGGCGGTATTGCGTCCCGACGGCATCGCAATAGACAGGGTGCAAGTGCGGGTGGAGGAGGAAAAATCATGTGATGCCGAAACCACTCACCTGGCGGAGGATGTCGGTTATCTGGCTTTGAGCAATGCCGGTGAACTTTTCAATATCGCTGTCGTCTCCCCCGGATTGCCGCAGGGTGTGGTGCAACAAGTCAAGGACAGTGTCAGAGTGGGGGTATCGTTTTACCGTTTTAACCAGAACGCCAATGACATCTATCGCAACAACCTGACGGATGGAGGCACCCTGGATTTTCAGATTCCCAAGAACCCGTTTGTCAGAAAGCCAAGCGACGCCACCTTGCCTGATTCACAAAAGGGATACAGGACACTGAGCGGTTATGTCGGGACTCCGGTCGCTGAACTCATCGATGCCATCGAGCATTATCCCCTGATTTCCGGGACCTCACCTCTGGCGGAAAATCTATGGGAAGTCATCCAGTATTTTAGCCAGAACTCCCCTTTCTATGACAATGGAGATTTCCTTCTGGCCGATGGTGGTAATCCACAACGTGATCCTTACTATCAATCCGACTTTGGACAAAAGATGGCCTGTACCCGCTCTCAGGTACTCGTCCTCTCGGATGGTCAGCCATACAAGGATGCGAATATTCCACTCTCACTGCTCGATTACGACGGAGACGGCAATGTCGCTACGAACTGTATCGATCCGCTGACCCAGGCCAAGGATTGTGTCAGCACCGACCCCAACGCCTTCGGCCACGATAATCTGGACGACGTGGCTTACTGGGCTTTCTGTGATGCCTCGAAGGGGTCTTGTCTCAATTCCGTGACGGGAATAGCAGATACCCCATCGCGAGACCTTCGCACCGATCTCGTGGACGATCAATTTCTGCGCATCGATACCGTCGCCTTTGCCGGCGCCACGATCTTGCCTGTCCTTCAGCATGCCGCTGATAACGGGGGTGGCATCGCGCAAACTGCTTCCGATGGTCTGGCGCTCGGCAACGCTTTGAATCAAGTGTTCACAAAGATCGCCGGAAGCACCTCTGCAAGCGTCGCCATCGATACCGGCAACATCCAGAACAATAGCCGATTGTTCCTGGCCCGCTTCGACAACGTCGACTGGAGTGGCAACCTGTTGGCCTTTCAGATCAATCCCGATGGCTCTCTGGCGCATCATTTGGATGCCAATGGCCTGATCGTGCCCGATATTCCTCCGGGTTGGGAGGCGGCATCGCAAATCCCTCAACCGAATGCGAGAATCATCGTGACCTATGACGGTTCAACGGGGATACCATTTCGCTGGAACCAGCTTTCTGGCATCCAGAAGTTGCTCCTCGATCCTGTCAATGCGATCAAGCCCGCCAGTCCGGTACTCGATTGGCTACGTGGCGATCATAGCCAGGAAAGTAAGAACGGTGGAAATCTAAGGGATAGAAATACCACGGTGCTGGGTGACATTGTCCATTCGGCACCGGCATTCGTGGGGGCACCCGATTTTCATTATCCGGATGACCTGGAAGGCGGCTCCCACTTGTACTCCGCCTTCAAAGTCGCCAAAGAGAACCGTTCCCCCATGGTCTATGTGGGTGCCAACGATGGCATGCTACATGGCTTTGATGCCGCCACTGGAGCGGAGAAATTGGCCTATGTTCCCAATGAGGTATTCGAGCGCCTGGCGGCGCTGACCCAACCCAACTACGTTCATCAGTACACTGTGGATGGGGCGCCCACAGTGGTCGATGCCTTCTTCGGCAATGCCTGGCATACGGTCTTGGTCGCAGGGCTTCGTGGGGGCGGCCAGGGGGTCTATGCTTTGGATGTGACCGACCCGGCCGTGGATTTTGCCAATGAAAGTGGCGCTGCCGCTAAAGTGCTGTGGGAGTACAGCGACAAAAACGGAGCGCCAGATCTCGGGTTCACCTTCAGTGTCCCCAACATCGTGCGTCTCCACAATGGCGAATGGGCCGCAGTGTTCGGTAATGGCTATAACAACACGCTTGGTGACGGCCAGGCCAGTCTTACTGGAAATGCCGTCTTGTTTATCGTTCGGCTGTCGGACGGCACATTGATCCGTAAGATCGATACCGGAGCTGGAATTTCGGATCCGGCCAGTGGTGGGAAACCCAATGGACTTGCCACAGTCGCTCCCGTGGATGTGGATGGCGATGCCATCGCCGATTATGTTTACGGGGGTGATTTATACGGTCACCTGTGGAAGTTCGATCTGACGGACACGACTAGCAACCAATGGAAAGTAGCTTTCAGTCCGCTCGATTGCGCCTCCAGTTCAAGTTGTACCCCCTTGTTCACCGCGTGTAGTGGAGTGCCCTGTACCAGTAGCTCTCGTCAGCCGATCACTGTCCGCCCCCAAGTCAGCAAACATCCTACGGGTACGGGCTATCTGGTTTTTTTTGGTACCGGGAAGTATCTGGAAAACAACGACAACTCTGCGCTGGGCCAATTGACCCAGAGTTTCTATGCCATTTGGGACAAAAATGCAGGCGTCCTGAGTGCCTTCGACCGCTCCAACCTGAAACAGAGAAAGATTCTTGCTGAGACGTCCGCTTTCGGATTCAACGTCAGGGTCACCAGTGGCGTTGCCGATGACCTGGCCAAGGGTGGCGGCGCCATCGACTGGACCAACGACATGGGATGGTTCCTGGACCTGATCAATACTGCAGGTGGCAATACCGACAATCAGGGGGAACGGATAGTGAACGCCCCCATCTTCCGCAGCGGTAAAATTATCTTCACCACCCTGATTCCATCGAATGACCCCTGTTTGGCTGGCGGAAATGGCTGGCTGATGGAACTGGATGCGAACCAGGGCACCCGGTTGACCGACTCACCGTTCGACCTCAACCTTGACGGAACCTTTAATCGTAAGGACGAGGCCGGAGTCAATTGGGACGTCAATGCAAATGGTCAACTGGATGCTGAAGATACCGTTGCGGTCTCTGGCGTCAAGTCCACGGTGGGTATCATTTCCTCCCCAAGTATCGCTTCCGATCAGCAAGGACTAAAGGAATATAACTACAACAGCGGTTCCACGGGTAACGTGCAGATCACCCCGGGGAATCCAGGGCTGGGCAAGACAGGACGATTGTCCTGGCGGCAGATCAGGTAATTATGTCAGAGAAGGGAGAACTCATGAATCAACGCGGCTTTACTCTCATCGAGCTCATGATCACCCTGGTAGTGGTCGGCATTCTGGCTGCCATCGCTTATCCTGCCTATACCGAGCAGGTGCGCAAGACCCGGCGCTCGGATGCCATGGCGGCGTTGATGCGGACAGCCCAGGTACTGGAAAGGTGTTATACCGAGTTCAACGCCTATAACGATACCAACTGCCCCGCTGTAGACAACGGCAATAACACCAAACTGGACAGCAATTACACGACCACTGACGGGGGGTATTACACACTTTCAGCCACCACACTCACTGCCACTGCCTTCACTCTGAAAGCGACGCGCGATCCCAACGGTCCCCAGAAAAATGATAAATGCGGTGATCTCACCTACAGCCACATCGGGGTAAAAGGGGTGGTCAGTGCCGCTGCTGGTGTGACCGCCAATGATTGCTGGTAATTTCTCCCAGCTCGAATATTGCACCAGCCGGATTCGGCCCTCGTGATAATTGACTGATTCACAAACTGAAAACGCCACTTTATATGCCAGAATCCAAGGTGCTTTTGTCCCCGGCCCGAATCCTATCCCGGCCCTGGCCTGCCCAAGCACGCCTGTCCTTCGCCATCATCCGGGATACTGGGTAGAGTCGACGACTGGCGCGGTTGCCACAGGTTTTGGGGAGTCGCTGTT
>CAYUPV010000068.1:0-12114 GCA_964445885.1 uncultured Methylococcales bacterium | reverse complement strand
GGGGACGCCCTCAAACCAATACCCTGCTCCCTGCTTGGTTCTTTCATGCTTCGGGATGAAACGGTGGCTTCATGAGCGTTACCGTGAAAGATTTTTCTCAGGGAAGCCGGGTAGGTTGGGTAGAGCGTAGCGAAACCCAACGATGGCCGGGTGGTGGGTTTCGGCTGACGCCTCTGTCCCCTCAACGATCTTTCATCTGCCGGGGTGATGGTAGCCCCATTATGAATATTACTGTGACAGCATAAGGACAAACCATGGCATCCGAGCTTACAATCAGGAATGGCAAAATCTACGATCCTATCAACGGCATCGACGGTGAGATCCGGGATATCTGTATCCGCGATGGCAAAATCGTGGCAAAGGTGGGAGAGGATGCGCCTGAGCTGGATGCCGGCGGTATGGTGGTCATGCCGGGGGGGGTGGATATGCATTGCCATATCGCCGGGCATAAGGTCAATCTGGCGCGCAAGTTCCAACCAGAGGACCATCGCCACGACGTCCAACACCGGGTGAAGGGGTTGCGTTCGGGCAGTGGTGGGACAGTGCCCTCGACCTTCGCCACGGGTTACCGTTATGCCACCCTGGGGTACACCACCGCCATGGAGGCTGCGATCCCCCCCTTGGACGCCCGTCATGCGTTGGAGGAACTTCACGACACCCCGGTGATCGACAAAGGCTTCTATCTTTTGCTGGCTAACAATGTCTGCCTCAACCAACTGTTGGAACAGGGCAGGATGACTGAATTTCGCGATGCGGTGGCCTGGTGGCTCTGTGAGTCCAAGGCCTACGCCATCAAGCTGGTCAATCCCGGTGGAGACGAGCCCTGGAAAGGGCGCAAGAACTCCAACGTCCACGACCTCGATCAGCCTATCAGCGGTTTCGATCTGACCCCGCGCAAGATCATCAAGGCGTTGATCGATGTCAGCAACGACCTGGAGTTGCCCCATCCGGCCCATATCCACTGCAACAATCTGGGACACAGCGGCAATTACACCACTACCCTGGAGACCATGAAGACCGCCGACGGTCGCCGGGTGCACATCACCCACATCCAGTTCCACAGTTATGGCGGCGAAGTGGGCAAGAACCCCACCTCCGCCGCCAGGCAGATCGTCGACTACATCAACGAGCATCCCAACATCAGCGCCGACGTTGGCCAGGTGATGTTCGGCAAGGCCACCATCATGACCGCCGATGCCCCTCTGACCTGGTTGCTGCGCAATATGTCCAAAGACAAGTGGATCAATTCTGATACTGAATGTGAAAGCGGTTGCGGCATCATTCCCTTCTCCTATCAGGAGCACATCTATACCCATGCCCTGCAGTGGGCGATCGGACTGGAGCTGTTTCTGCTGTCCAAAGATCCCTGGCGCATGGTGCTATCCACCGATCATCCCAATGGGGGCTCGTTCGAGAACTACCCCAAGTTGATCCGCCTGCTGATGGACAAACCCTTCCGTGACGAGCAGGCCGGAAAGGCCAATGCCAAGGCCATCGCCAACACCAGCCTGCTCGACATCGACCGGGAGTTCACCTTGCAGGAGATCGCTATCGTCACCCGGGCTGGTCCGGCCCGCCTGTTGGGGCTGAAGAACAAGGGTCATCTGGGGGTGGGCGCGGATGCCGATATCACCATCTATGACGAAATGGAAGACAAGGAGGCCATGTTCAATGCCGCTCGTTATGTCCTGAAGGGGGGGCAACTCTTCATCGACAACCATGAATTCTGCTTCGATTACGAAGGCAGTGTCTATCATGTGGCTCCGGAATATAATCCGGACATCGAATCGGTCCTCAAGCCTTTCTTCGAGGATTACTACTCGGTGCAATTCGAGAACTATCCGGTGAATGACCGTTATATATCCCACGGCGTGACGGTGCCGACGGGCCAATAGCCAACAACAACGAAACAAAACCATGTTCATCGACTCAACTGAAATCATCGACACCTTTGCCGAGGCCTTCGCCATGTGGGGTACCCGGGTGATCATCACCGGGGAAACCGAGAAATGGGCCATGGCTGCCGCCCGCTCCATGACCGGCTTTGCCACTTCGGTCATCGGCTGTAAATGTGAGGCCGGGATCGAGCGCAGAATGCCAGCGGATGAAACTCCCGACGGGAGGCCTGGTGTCAGCGTGCTACTGTTCGCCGGCAGCCCCAAGGGGGTGGGTAACCGGCTGGTGGAGCGGATCGGACAGTGCGTGATGACTTGTCCCACCACCGCCTGTTATAACGGCCTGGAGGCCGAAGAAACCGTGGTGGTGGGAGGGAAGCTGCGCTATTTCGGTGACGGGTACCAGTCCAGCAAGGTCCTCGGCAACACTCGGTTGTGGCGGATTCCGGTGATGGAGGGCGAGTTTGTGGTCGAAGAGTCCTTTGGAACACAGCCTGCGGTGGGGGGAGGTAATTTTCTGGTGCTTGGGGCGGATCTGCTCTCCACCCTCAATGCGGTGGAGGCCGCTGTCGAGGCGATGCAGGTGCCCGGAGTGATCCTGCCATTTCCTGACGGGGTGGTGCGCAGCGGCAGCAAACCGGGTTCGCGTTACAAGGCATTGCCCGCCTCCACCAATGACGCCTATTGTCCTTCTTTACGGGGACGAGTGCCGGAGACCTGTCTTCCCGAATCGGTCTCGAGTGTACTGGAAATCGTGATCGACGGTCTCGACGAGGAGTCGGTGGCCAAGTCGATGCGATTAGGCATTCAGGCCGCGGCAGGCGAGGGCATCGTCCAGATCACCGCCGGCAATTACGGTGGGGATCTGGGTCAGTATCATTTGCGACTCCACGATATTCTGCAGGGTGGATCATGAAGTTAACGTTGCATACGACCCCCGACGTGCCGTTGGAAGCCGAAGTCATCTGTCCGGATCGGCTGGTGAGTTTGAGTACTGATGAAACTGTCAGACTGCCTGTCTTCCATGGTAACGAGAAGGCATCGCTGGGTGACTTTTTCACCGTTCACGGGGAAATGAGGGATGACACGGTGACGGTGGAAGGTGATCTGGCAAAGGTCAAGCTGATCGGCAGTGGGATGACCCGGGGACGACTGAGAATCGAGGGCGATGTCGGAGCCCATCTGGGGGCGGAGATGTCCGGCGGCGAAATCATCGTGACCGGCAATGCCGGCGACTGGGTGGGCCGGGAAATGTCCGGTGGCCGTATCACCATCAAGGGCGACGCGGGACACATGGTGGGCAGTGCGGTGCGGGGTACCGCGGTTGGCATGCTGGGAGGAGAGATCATCGTCCACGGCAATGCCCGGAACGAAGTCGGCAGTGGCATGCGACGGGGACTGATCGCCGTCGGTGGCAACAGCGGAGATTTCACTGGAGTCAGCATGAAGGCGGGTACCATCGTGGTGATGGGACAGATGGGCAACCGTCCTGGCGCCGGTATGGTACGCGGCACCCTGATCACTACCCGGCCGGTGGAGCTGCTGCCCACCTTCAGCTACGACACAACCTACCGCCCGCCCATACTGAGAACCATCCTGATTTATCTGCGCAAACTGGGTTTCACGGTCGATGACAACTATCTCACCGGCACCTACCAGCGCTGGAGCGGGGATTCCATCGAGCTGAACAAGGGGGAGATCCTGCTTTACGCGGATGAGTCCGACTGAAGCTTTCTTGGCCTTTCCAATATGTAGCCTTCATGTGCCAGCGGGGGCTGTTTGGGCTCTCTATCATGCCGTATTTCCAGTTCCTTCAGCCCCTGCTGGAAGTCGTTGCTGAGGATAAGCATGGTGCTTTTTTTCGGCTAATCCTGCCACGTCTGTATCAATTCTGCTTTCCAGCTGAAGTTCCTTCCTTCCCGTCCGCTTCCTGGGTTGTGTAAATTATATCTGTCATCCTTTTCTGATGGATGACAAATTGCGCAATGGAAAAGTGATAAGCGCATGATTCAACTGGCTACGAGGTCCAAATGGCCTGTTTGTATTTGTAGCTAACTTTTACAGTCGAATTCCGGCGTAAATTCTATCCTATTGATATATAAGGGGTATTTAACTATGGCATTGTCCTTGCTTATAACACACTGACTGCTTGACTCAATTACGCCATCAATATGCCAGGAGGGTAATACATGGAAGCGAAACTTTTGAATCCTTCAACATCCGTGCAATCGAAAATGGTTCAGCCGCTGTTGGAGGTGCCTATCTGGCTCCCTGTTAGAGAGTATGATGTGTATTCCATTGTTGAAAAATCAAAAGTTGTCGATACTTCCGTAGCGATTGGCAGCGCTCATGGGATTCCATTCGGTGTCTGGCAGTGGATAGCGGCCGGTACCCCTCTCAGCTTCGAACTTGCCTCGGCCATTCAAGCGACATTATTGTGGGGGGATTTCTGTTTGCCTCCCACTTTGACTGAGCAGTTCGGGAAGATCGACGACCTTGATTTTTTTACCCAGGGGCTGAAGCAGACCAAGGACGCAGGAAGCCAGCTTAAAGAGGCGATGGAGGTATTCTTCAATGAGGTGAATGACCTTTTGGACGGGGCAGGCACCTGGACCATCACTCAGACCTTGATTGGTCAAGAGGGTTATAAATTATTCAACAGTAGCATTGTCGATTACGGTCAAACGAATGAACAGACGGGGGTGATCGGGGTAACCAATGTCGAGTTCTATGAGGTGATCGGTGTCTTTGATTCTCAGGGGGCTTCAGTGTCAGAATCAAGACCCGGGATGGAGCGTATCTGGGCAAATACAGGGCTGCAGGCTGTCGGTAAAGGTAGGAAAAAGGCTTGCTGACCGGCTTCGTCAGATTGGGATCAGGCATCCAGCTTGGCAGAGTATCATCCCCTAGGAAAAGGTTTTGACGAAGGCTAGGGTTACTCTCCCAATTGCAGAAACAGATTGCGCTGGCGTGCCACATGGAAAGACCACATGAGCACCAGGGATGTCAGTATTAGATATAGCCCATTGAGTCCCACCGCCCATTGAAAATGGTACCAGGAAAAATCTCCCGCGATCATAAGCCTCCGCATGCCTTCGAATACGTGGGTGGACGGTAGCGCCAATGCGACCGGCTGCAGCCATCCTGGCAACACCGAGACCGGGTAGTAGATGCCGCTGATGGGGGCGATGGCAAAAATCAGCGCCCAGGCCAGCCCCTCCGCCCCCAGGCCGTAACGCAGGATCAAGGCGATCACCACCAAGCCGATGGACCAGCCCATCACCAGAAGATTGATAAAGAAGGCGATCAATGGCAGCCCCATGGTGAAAATGGAATATTGGTAGAGCACGATGGCCAATCCCGCGGCTGCACCCACCCCAACCAGAGTCCGAAGCAGGCTGATCGCCATCAACGCCGTTAGCCATTCCCAGGGCCGTAGCGGGGTGACGAACAGTTGTCCCAGATTGCGCGACCACATTTCCTCCAGAAATACCACAGAGACTCCCAGTTGAGCGCGGAACAAAACGTCCCATAAAAGCACGGCCGCGATGAATAAACCGGCCGCCTGAGCCACCCAGTCGCTTTGTCCGGCGAGGAAGCGGTTGATCAGCCCCCACAGGATCATTTGCACGGTGGGCCAGTAGGCCAGTTCGATCACCCTGGGCCAGGAGCCGCGTAGCAGATACAGGTAGCGGACGATCAACGCATCGATTCTCTCCAGACAGGCAGATATCACCTTGATGCCTCCTCACCCCGGGCAATGTCTATGAACACTTGCTCCAGTGTCTGCCGGCCGTATTTTTGCAGCAGCGCCTTCGGGGTGCCTTGTGCGGCAATTCGGCCCTGTTTCAGAATATGGACCTCATCACACAGGCGTTCCACCTCCAGCATGTTGTGTGAAGCCAGCAGCACCGTTGCTCCGCTGATTCGTTGATATTCCAGCAGATAGCCCCGGATCCTTTCGGCGGAATCGGGATCGAGGGAAGCCGTCGGTTCATCCATCAGTAGCACATCCGGCTGGTTGAGCAGAGATTTGGCCAGTGCCACCCGGGTTTTCTGGCCGGATGACAGGGAGCCATAAGGGCGCTGCAACAGTTCGTCCAGATCGAGCAAGTCCGCCAGCTCACGGATCCGCTGTGGACGTCTGCCAACATTGTAAAGACGAGCGTAGATGTCCAGGTTTTCCCAGACTGTGAGACGGTGAGGCAGATCCACGTAAGGGGAGGTGAAATTCATGCGTCCCAGCGCCCGGTAGCGATCAAGAACCATATCCACTCCGAGTACCCTGACTTCCCCGGAGGTGGGCAACAACAGACCGAGAAGAATGGCCAGGGTGGTTGTCTTGCCCGCGCCATTGCCACCCAGCAGGGCGCTGATGCGTCCACGCTGCACAACAAAGGACACATCATCCAGTGCGGTGACGCCATCATAGAATTTGCATAGCTGCCGGACTTCGATGGCCGGATTTGATGTGTCTGCCCGGGGTGACTCTGGGGATTTCAACTGTCGGAACCTGTTTTCCATTTCACAAGAGAGTAGTGGTTGCTTGTCATCATGTGGCAGGAATTTGTTTTTGCCGGCCGCCATTTCCCGGTTCAGTGTTTCACGATCCATTATAGAGAGGGGAGGGAGGTTGAAAATAAAGAATGGATCAGGGTGGGGGTATCGCCACGCTTATGCAGTTCATTCCAAGTCCTGCCTGGAGTTTCCCGGTAGGGCATTGGTATAATCTTCAAATGATGGTGTGAGTCTGGGAGTGATTGAGGACCAGCATGGCGAATATGATCGAACCGGGGCTGTGGGAACACGTTCCCAGCCCGTTTTGTGGGATCGGCTCCGATGATCTGAAAATCCGGGTGGCAGGTGACCGGATAGAAGTCCTGGAGAACGGTGATTTGATCACCAAGGCAGCCTTTGAGCAGCCATTGGGGGATACCCGGCCACGGGTGGACGGGAAGCCAGTCTCGTTGCAGGACGCGGTGTCGAGGGCCGCCGACATCATCGCCAAGGCAGAGCTGCCTCTGCTGGCCGGACTTGCCACCGATGTGGCTGGAATGAGAGCGGCGCTGTCTCTTGCAGACCGGGTGGGAGCCGTGGTCGATAATATGAACAGTTCGGCTGCCATGCGCAATATCCTGGTGCTTCAGGACACTGGCTGGATGACGACGACCCTGGCCGAAGTCAAAAACCGCTCGGATCTGTTGGTGGCGGTCGGTGTGGATGTGGAGGCCCTGTTCCCGCGTTTTTTTGAACGCCACATCTGGGTCGAAGGGATGTTTCTCAACGGGACGTCGAGGGAAGTCGTCTATCTGGGCAAGCCCCCATCAGGGTATGCCGCCGTTTCACCCGACGGCCGCAAGCCCCAGGTGTTGGCCTGTGAGCAGGGGAATCTGCCTGCCGTGATGTCCATGTTGCGGTTGTTGGTGAACGATCGGCCCGTCGGGGTGGATTCGGTGGGTGGAATTTCCATTACGGATCTGCAATCCCTGGCTCAGCGATTGAAGAATGCCAACTATGGAGTCGTGGCGTGGGCTGCAGGTGCTCTGGATTGGGATCATGCGGAACTGACCGTGCAGATGACCTGCGAAATGATCAAGGATCTCAACCGCACCACCCGTTGTGCGGGGCTTCCTTTGGGGGGGAAGGAAGGCGATATGACCGCCAATCAGGTCTGTGGCTGGCAAACCGGATTTCCTGTGCGCACCCGTTTCAGTCGGGGGATTCCTGAATATGACCCCTACCTCAATGCCACCGATCGGCTTCTGGAGAGCCACGAAGTCGACGCGTTGCTTTGGCTGTCTGCCTATAACAGCACCCACAAACCGCCCCAAACCGATATTCCGACCATCGTGCTGGGACGCTGCGGCATGACTTTCGAGCAGCCACCCCAGGTTTATATTCCTGTGGGCGTTCCCGGCATCGACCACGCTGGCCATACCTATCGCATGGATAATGTGGTCGCGGTTCGTCTGTTCAAATTGCGTGACAGCGGCCTGCCCAGTAGCGCCAAAGTATTACAATCCATCGAAAACGTCTTGAGCGGCGGCTGAGGGCCGGGGGATGACGGAGCAACTGTTGACCACCCTGATCGCGGCGATCGCCATTCTGATGGTGGCGGTCGGATTGAGTGTCTATGTGATCCGGCACTATATATTGGGGAAGCATCGCTGGAGGAAGACAGAAGGGAAAATCACCCATGTCGGACTGGATGAAACCCCCCATCCCAGGTCCGGAGCCAAACTGTATGGCGCCCGGGTGAACTACGAATACCAGGTGGGTGGAAAAACCTATCACGGCAGCCACATCAAACCCGATTATATTTACACGGCCAAAGAAGCCTTTCACCGGGAGATTCTGAAACGCTACCAGGAAGGCAAACGGGTCCAGGTTCGTTATAATGCGAAAAATCCGACCGAAGCCTTTCTGGAGCTGGGGATCCCAAAAATCCTGCTGATCCTGATGGGGTTGGCCATTGTCTTCATGATCGCTGTCTTCGTGCTGTTGGCCAAAATGTTTTTAAGCAGCGTGCAGTAACGTACGTTCTGCCATCATCAATCGTATAATCAGGTAGATTAAGGGTCCTTTCATGCTGATCAAACTCACCGGGGGTACGGTCTACGATCCGACTCACCGCGTCAACGGCCGGGTTCATAACCTCTACATTCAGGATGGACGAATCGTGGATCCTCCCGCAGGTGCCCACGTGGATCTTGAATATGATCTTCATGGCATGGTGGTGATGGCCGGTGCCATCGATATGCACACCCATATCGGTGGGGGGAAGGTCAACATCGCCCGAACCATGCTGCCGGAGGATCACCGTGCCGATCCCGTTTCGCATACCGAGAGACTGCGTTCGGGGTGCGGTCACGCCGCTCCCAGCACCATGGTCACCGGCTACCGTTATGCCGAGATGGGATTCACGGCGGCATTCGAGCCTGCGGTGTTGCCCGTCAATGCCCGCCAGGCTCACATGGAGATGGGGGATATCCCGATTCTGGACAAGGGCGGCTATGTCATGCTGGGAAGCGACGATTTTCTGCTGCGAATGATGCAGGCCGGGGCCGAGCAGAAAGCCATCAACGACTATGTGGCCTGGACCCTCAATGCCAGCCAGTGTATCGGCATCAAGGTGGTCAATCCCGGCGGGATCAGCGCATTCAAGTTCAATCAGCGGGCCCTGGATCTGGATGAAGAGCACCACTATTACGGTGTCACGCCCCGCCAGGTACTCAAGGTGTTGGCCACCGCAGTCAATGAACTGGCAGTTCCACATCCCCTGCATATTCACGGCTGTAATCTCGGGGTGCCGGGAAATATGGAGACCACCCTGAAGACCATCAGCGGGATCGATGGCCTGCCGATCCATCTGACCCACGTCCAATTTCACAGTTATGGCACCGAGGGGGACTTCAACTTTTCCTCCGGTGCAGCCCAGATCGCCGAGGCCATCAATGGCAATCCCAACGTGACGGTGGATGTCGGCCAGGTATTGTTTGGCCAGACGGTGACAGCGTCGGGTGACAGCATGCGCCAGCACGCCAATGCCGGTCACGCCCATCCTCACAAATGGGTCTGCATGGACATCGAGTGCGATGCCGGTTGCGGAGTGGTCCCGTTCAAGTACCGTGACAAGAACTTCGTCAATGCGCTTCAGTGGGCGATTGGGCTGGAGATCTTCCTGCTGGTGGACAACCCCTGGCAGGTGTTTTTGACCACCGATCATCCTAACGGTGCGCCTTTCATCAGTTATCCTCATTTGATTCGCCTGTTGATGGATCGGAGCTTCCGCAACGAACAGCTTTCACGGCTCCATCCGGAAGCCCAGAAGATGACCACCCTCGCTTCCATCGAACGCGAGTATTCCCTCTACGATATCGCGGTGATGACCAGGGCCGGCGCTGCCGAGTTGGTGGGCTTGTCCGATCGGGGGCATCTTGGGGCGGGGGCGGCCGCTGACATTACTGTCTATGTGCCGGACGACGACAAGGAGAAGATGTTCAGCCGACCCAAATATGTGTTCAAGGACGGTCAACTGGTGGTCAAGGAAGGCCAAGTGGTGAACGTGGTGTGGGGTACCACGCACGTGGTCAAACCTGAGTTTGACCCGGCAATCGAAAAACAACTGAAGACCTATTTCGACCGCTATCAAACCATGAAACTGGATAACTTCATCATTCGTGACACCGAGATTTCCGAGGATGGACGGGGCAGTGTCACCATCCACCCGTGTTGGGGAGGCCGGGGCGTATGATCATCAACGGCATTGCCATCGACGATACGTTTGCCGAGGCCTTTCCCATGAAGGCCACTCGGGTGATCATCACCGCACTGAACCTGCAATGGGCCTATCATGCCGCGTGCGCCATGTCCGGGTTTGCCACTTCGGTGATCGCATGCGGGTGCGAAGCCGGCATCGAGCGTGAATTGTCGCCTTCCGAGACACCGGACGGGCGGCCGGGATTGTCGGTTCTGTTCTTTGCGATGGGAGGCAAGGGTCTGACCAAGCAGGTGCAGACAAGGGCGGGTCAATGCGTCTTGACTTCTCCCACCTCGGCCTTGTTCGCGGGCATCGAATCCGGCAGGCCGATCCCCTTGGGAGAAAACATGCGTTTCTATGGGGATGGTTTTCAAATCTCCAAGCTCATCAACGGCAAGCGTTATTGGCGAATTCCGGTGATGGATGGGGAATTTCTGGCCGAGGAGGCGACCTATATGGTGGATGCTGTCGGCGGTGGGAATTTTCTCATTCTGGCCGAATCCCAGCCCCAGGCTCTGGCTGCCTGTGAAGCAGCGGTGGCGGCGATGAAAACGATACCCAACGTCATCATGCCGTTTCCGGGGGGAGTGGTGCGTTCGGGATCCAAGGTGGGTTCCAAGTACAAAGCGCTCAATGCCAGCACCAACGATGCTTTCTGTCCCACCCTGAAAGGAGTGACCCAAAGCCAGTTGTCTTCCAGGATAGAGTCGGTGATGGAGATCGTCATCGACGGACTCACCAAGGAGGACATCGATCGTGCGATGCGTGCCGGAATCGAGGCGGTATGCAATCTGGGTGCGGAAAAAGGGATCCACCGGGTCAGCGCCGGCAACTATGGCGGCAAGTTGGGACCCTATCATTTTCACTTGCGGGAGATCTTGGCATGACCGCTTTGACCCTGACCTTGAAGCAAACTCCGGAGCGCCGGGTCGATCTATCCCCCTTGTCATCGTTACCTCATCTGACGGTCTCTGAGATCGCTGCCCTGAAACTATGGACTGGCAAACGCCGCTTGAGAGTGGACGAATTGTTCGACATCGAAGCCGGGGATACCTCCAGGCTGCTCATCCGCGATGCCTGTGCCCGGCTCGATTACATCGGCAAGGAAGCTGAGGGGGTGGAGATCACGGTGGAAGGTGATGCCGGCGCCTATCTGGGCATGGGACTGAAATCGGGCACTATCCACGTCACCGGCAGTACGGATATTTTCGCCGCCTGTGAGATGCGTGGAGGTCAGATTCAGATCGATGGTGATGCCGGCGATTTTCTTGGGGCAGCCCTGCCGGGAAACAAACGCGGCATGCGCGGAGGGATCGTTCTGGTCAAGGGGGATGCCGGTGACCGTTGTGGCGATGAGATGCGTCGTGGAATCATTCTGGTCGAGGGAAATGTAGGACACTACTGTGCCTCCCGAATGATTGCTGGTACGATTGCGGTTATGGGCACGACTGGCGATTACCCTGGCTATGGCCTGCGTCGTGGGACTCTGTTATTGTGGCAACAGCCCGGGCAGATTCCACCGACGTTTGGTGATTGCGGGACCCATACCCTGTCCTATCTGCCTCTGTGGTTCGCAGCCCTGAAATCACTCGACAGCCTGTTTGTGGAGGCAATGAATACTTTCAACCGGGTGCATAGATACGGAGGTGATCAGGGTTCCGTCGGCAGGGGGGAGATACTTGTCCGAGTTGAATAAATAACAGCTAAGATTACAAGAAAACCAACTCAATAGTGCAAAGGGGAGGAGACAGATGATCGTGACATTGATGACAGGACTGACCATTTTGTTCGTGGTGTATATTCTGTATATCGTATTCACTACTTTGAGAACCGGTTGCGAAGACCAGGAAACCAGTGCCAAACCCAGCGCTGCATCGCCGCCAAAAGCCAGCCGGGCCCCGGCGGCAAAGCCAGCAGCCGAGACCAAGCCGGCAGCGGCCAAGGCCGAAGCCGCTCCCA
>CAYUPV010000067.1:0-12176 GCA_964445885.1 uncultured Methylococcales bacterium | reverse complement strand
GCGCATCAGCTTGTGGTAGAAGCGGGCATAGAGCAGGTGCAGAATGGCATGCTCGATCCCTCCCACATATTGATCCACCGGGAGCCAGTAATCGGATTTGGTCCGGTCAGTCATGCCCAAGGCATAATCCGGGCAAGTGAAACGGGTGAAATACCAGGACGATTCCATGAACGTATCGAAGGTATCGGTCTCCCGTTTTGCCGGACTGCCATCGGGAGCCGTCGTCTCATAGAAGTTCGGGTTGGTCTTGAGCGGGGAGTGGGCCCCATCCAAGGTCACATCCAGCGGCAGCTCCACCGGCAACTGATCTTCAGGTACTGGAATGGGCGAACCATCCCCCTGATACAACATGGGTATCGGTGCCCCCCAGTAGCGCTGGCGTGAAACCCCCCAGTCACGCAGCCGGTACTGGACCCGCTTCCTACCCTTACCATGTTCTTCGAGGTGGTTGGCGATGGCATCGAAAGCCTGCTCCGAAGTCAGGCCATCGAACTGCCCCGAATGAATCAGGACGCCCTTTTCGGTGAATGCCGCTTGATCGAGATCACATTCGACATCGCTCTCAGGCATCGGCGCGATGACCTGTCTGATAGGCAACCGATATTTAAGAGCGAATTCATAATCGCGCTGGTCGTGAGCCGGTACCGACATCACCGCCCCGCTACCGTATTCCATGAGGACGAAATTGGCTACCCATACCGGAACCCTGTCCCCTGTGATCGGGTGGACTGCGAACAGGTCGGTGGCACAGCCTTGCTTTTCCATGGTGGCCAAATCGGCCTCGGCCACTGTGCTTTTACGGCACTCCTCGATGAAGGCCTTGAGCTCGGGATTATTCTCAGCTGCCTTCAGGGCCAGCGAATGTTCTGGGGCGAGCGCCACATAAGTGACTCCCATCAGGGTGTCGGGGCGGGTGGTGTAGATGGTGATTTTTTCTTCTGCTCCCCACAATTCGAACACCATCTCGACCCCTTCCGAGCGGCCAATCCAGTTACGTTGCATGGTTTTGACTTGCTCGGGCCAACCATCGAGGGTGTCGAGGCCGGATAGCAACTCGTCGGCATAGGCGGTGATCTTGAGGAACCACTGGGGAATCTCACGCCGCTCCACCAAGGCACCGCTGCGCCAACCCCGGCCATCGATCACCTGTTCATTGGCGAGCACGGTCTGATCCACTGGATCCCAGTTGACGGTCGACATCTTGCGGTAGACCAGCCCCTTTTCGAACAACTGAGTGAAGAACCACTGCTCCCACTTGTAATACTCGGGATCGCAAGAGGCGATCTCGCGCTTCCAGTCGTAAGCGAATCCCAACCGCTTGAGCTGCCCTTTCATGTATTCGATATTCTCAAAGGTCCATTTGGCCGGATGAATGCCGTGCTTGACCGCGGCATTTTCAGCCGGCAGCCCAAAAGCATCCCAACCCATGGGCTGGAGCACATTCTTGCCATTCATCCTTTGATAACGGGCAATGGCATCGCCAATGGTATAGTTGCGGACGTGTCCCATGTGGAGACGTCCGGAA
This sequence comes from uncultured Methylococcales bacterium, assembly GCA_964445885.1. Lineage (GTDB taxonomy): Bacteria > Pseudomonadota > Gammaproteobacteria > Methylococcales > Methylothermaceae > Methylohalobius. Next base: position 10,651 of record CAYUPV010000067.1, on the reverse strand, counting down.
GGATAAGGAAACATTGACAGGCAATAGAACTTCTCCCTGCCCGGATCCTCGTTCACTTCGAACACCCGGTGTTCTTCCCAAATCCGCTGAACTTTTTCCTCGATGGCGCGCGGGTAGTAATTATCGTCCATTGGTCTCGATTAACCCCGTTAACAAAAGTGTTAGAATGAGTGGCGTTGACAATCGTGCGATTTTAACCAACACCACAGGGCAGGTCTAATGCGTAGGGTAATATTCAATCAAAAAGGCGGTGTGGGGAAATCCACCATCACCTGCAATCTGGCAGCCATCAGTGCGGCAGAGGGCCGATCCACCCTGGTGGTGGATCTGGACATTCAGGGCAACACCACCCATTACCTGCTGGGATCAAAAATAGAAGATCCGGAGGAGACCCTGGCCAAATTCTACCGCGAGACCCTGAGTATCAATCCGTTTGCCAAGAATCAGAAATCATCGGCGCGGGAATTAATCCAGGATACCCCCTTTGCCAATCTCTACCTCCTCCCCTCCCATCCAGAAATGGAATCACTGCAGGGAAGGCTGGAATCTCGCTACAAGATCTACAAGCTGCGCGAGGCGCTGGAGCAGCTGAACGACTTCGAATACATTTACATCGATACCCCACCGATCCTCAACTTCTATAGCCGCTCGGCCCTGATCGCGGCCGAGAAGTGCCTGATCCCCTTCGATTGCGACGCTTTCTCCCGCGATGCACTTTACAAACTGCTCGAAGCCATCACCGAGGTCAGGCTGGATCACAATCCAGGTCTCGAGGTGGAAGGGGTCGTGGTCAACCAGTTTCAGGGCCGCGCGAAACTACCCCAACAAATGGTGGAAGAACTGGCCGCAGAAGGGCATCCAGTGTTGAACACACGCATTTCTCCGTCAGTCAAGGTACGTGAGTCCCACAGTCATGCCAAACCTCTGATACACTATGCCCCCGATCACAAGCTGACCGAAGAATTCAAGGCATTGCATCGCGAACTGCTGGGGTGATCACATGGCCAATTGGGTGAGATTCGTCCGCTCGGCAATCTTTTTGATTGCTCTATTTCCCACTCTGCTTCTGGCTGAATCAAGGTCTGTCACTGTGGGTGCCCTCGCATACGGCACTCTGAACTGGGAGCTGACCGTGATCGAACGGGAAGGGCTCGACCGCCGCCAGGGTTTTCAGCTCGAGATCCGTACCCTCGCCAATCCCCAGGCGGGACGAATCGCCCTGCAAGGGGGCTCGGCGGACATCATCGTCACCAACTGGCTATGGGCTGCACGACAGCGCAGTCAGGGCCGTGATTTCACCACAGTCCCATATTCTCTCACCCACGGTGCTTTGATCGTACCTGCCCAATCGTCGATTCACTCGATCAGAGATCTTGGCGGTAAACGCATTGGCGTAGCCGGCAGCCCTTTGTATGAAAACTGGCTGCTGCTCAAAACCCTGGCCAAACAAAAATTCCAGCTCGACCTACAACACGATGCCACACCCGTCTTCGGTGCTCCACCTCTCCTCAACCAGCAACTGATCCAGGGGCGTCTCGATGCACTGCTCAACTACTGGCATTACGCCATACGTCTGGAAGCACAAGGGTACAGGCGGCTACTCAGTGGCACCGACCTGCTGCGCGAATTGGGAATCAAACCGCCGATCCCAACCTTAAGTTATGTCTTCCGTGGGCGCTGGGCAAGCGACCACAAAGACACCGTCACCGCATTCCTACGCGCGGCCTATGGCGCCAAAGACGCGATCTGTACCGATCGAAGAGTATGGAAATATATTGCCCCCATGACCGGTAGTGACGATCCCAAAGTCCGCTCAACCCTGCGCCAACGCTATTGTGAGGGACGCATTCACAGTTGGGATGGCGCTGAAATTCGTGCAGCCCAAAAACTCTACACCCTGCTTCACGAGGCAGGGGGAGAGAAACTCACCGGCAACGCGGAAACCCTGCCTCAAGGGACATTCTGGGCGGACTTCGTCCTGCCACGCTAATTGGGGTGGAATGCAACGCCTGATCCCCTTTGCTTCGTTGCTCTCGCTGCTGGCCATCTGGCAGGGGCTGTCCTGGTGGCTGGATTCGTCGATGCTGCCAGGACCTCGTGAGGTCTTCGCCTTGCTGGCGCGTTCATTCAGCTCAGGCGAATTGCCCTACCACTTGGGGATCACTCTGGCGCGTCTGGGCATCAGTTTCGTATTGGCAATGGTGCTGGGGTGTGTACTCGGGGTCCTGATGGGGCGACACCGTCAATTGGACCGTTGGCTGGATCCTTGGCTGACGGTGTTTTTAAACATCCCTGCCCTGGTCACCATCATTTTGTGCTATGTCTGGTTCGGGCTGACCGAGAGCGCCGCCATCCTGGCAGTCGTGGTGAACAAATTGCCCAATGTGGCCGTCACATTACGTGAAGGGACCCGACAGCTGGACAAGCAATTGCTGGAAATGGCCCAGGTCTATCGTTTCGGTCGCTGGAAGACCTTGCGCCATGTCATCTGGCCACAGCTTTACCCGTTCGTCATCACCGCCGCCCGCACTGGTCTCGCCCTGATCTGGAAGATTATCCTGGTGGTGGAACTTCTGGGTCGCAGCAACGGTATGGGATATCAGCTACATTTATTTTTTCAGATGTTCGATGTCGCCGCCATCCTCGCTTATACCCTGGCATTCGTCATCGTCATCCAGGTCCTTGAATGGACGGTGTTGCAACCGCTGGACCGTTATGCAAACCGCTGGCGCCGATGAGCCGTATCGAGATAGATATCCGCTCCAAGTCCTTTCCCGCTCAAGCCGGCGCCCACTCACATCTGGCCATCGCGGATCTGCGCCTGACCCTCAATCAAAACGAATTCGTCTGTCTGGTAGGGCCCTCTGGGTGTGGCAAGACCACGCTTCTCAACCTGATTGCCGGTCTGGATCTTGAGTTTGAAGGCCGGATCGATTTTCACCTGCCCGAGCCACCGGTGCTGGGATACATGTTTCAGGAGCCCCGCCTGCTCCCCTGGCGCACAGTCAGGCAGAATCTTGAGCTGGCCCTGCCGCTCCAGGGCAATGCCGTCATCATCGACGAGTTGTTGGAATTGACGGAACTGACTCCTTTTCAGCACACTTATCCCCAGCGGTTGTCCCTGGGAATGAGCAGACGCGTCGCCCTGGCCCGGGCATTTGCGCTGGAACCTCACTTGTTGTTGATGGATGAGCCTTTTGTCTCTCTGGACGCACAAACTGCTGCAAGAATGCGATCCCTGCTCACCCGGTTGTGGCAGCACCGGCCCCATACCGTACTGTTTGTCACTCACGACTTACGGGAGGCCATTACGCTGGCCGATCGACTGGTGTTCCTGACCCCACCACCCAGCCATGTTGGACATGAAATCACCCTTCCATTACCCCAATCTGAGCGTCACGCTGGAACCGTGGAAAAACTCTACCAGGAGATCGCCTCAGAGGAGTGAGGCATTTACCACATCAACGGGGGATTAGGCGCAATGCCCCCGGGCAACCAAGTTGCGCACATCGCATGATTTGATATGTATCTCCTTGTTTTCAAATAGATAAGTAAACAATGGCACTGATCGTGCTACATAGGGGATGCATAACCTCTTCAACTTGGTTAACCGGCGCTCAAGTCTTATCGCTAACTCCTCCTCTCAAGTCGGAAAACGCGAAGACTGTCAACCACGCCTCGATCGAGCGCCGGTCTTTTTCTGCCCCCTGGTGATAAACATGGCGTCCCCATAGCTGAAGAATCGATATTTCTCCTTCACCGCATGACGGTAGGCAGCCATAACGTTTTCATAACCGGCGAAGGCGCAGACCAACATCAACAAGGTAGATTCTGGCAGGTGAAAATTGGTAATCAAGGCATCGACACAGCGAAACTCGTAGCCGGGCCGAATGAATAGATCGGTTTCACCTTTGCAGGCCGTGAGTCGCCCTTCCCGGGTAGCCGATTCCAACGATCGGATGGTAGTAGTGCCGACGGCAATCACTCGTCTACCCCTACGTCTGGCTTCTTCCACCGCTGCAACCGTGTCTTCACTGACCTCGAAAACCTCATGATGCATACGGTGTTTTTCTGGATCCTCTACCCTTAGCGGTTGAAAGGTGCCTGCACCCACATGGAGAGTGACGAAGGCCATCCCCACCCCCTTTTCCCTAAGACGAGACAGCAGCTCGTCATCGAAGTGGAGACCCGCGGTGGGCGCCGCCACCGCTCCCGGCTTCCGCGCGTAGACCGTTTGGTAGCGTTGGTGATCGCCTTGGTTATCAGGACGATCGATATAGGGTGGAAGAGGAACGTGCCCAAGGGCCTCCAGCACCTCCAGGACAGAAGCGCCGATGAAGCGTAATAGAAACAGATCGTCTCGCCGACCTTCAACCCGGCACGAATACCCATCCTCCAGTTCGATCACTGTTCCCGGTTTGGGGCTCTTGCTGGCCCGTACATGGGCCATGGCCTGATGCTCCGCTAACAACCGCTCCACCAGGACTTCGACCTTGCCACCGGTCAATTTACGACCATACAAGCGTGCCGGGATTACCTTGGTGTCATTGAAAACCAACAAATCACCCGGCCTGAACAACGCCTCAGTCTCAGCGAAACGACGATCCTCGATTACCCCCTTCCCGTCTAAAACCAACAGACGACTGGCACTTCGTTCAGGCAGGGGGTGGTTGGCAATCAATTCCAGGGGAAGTTGATAGCAAAAATCACTGGTACGCATCTTTTAAGGCAATCTTCGATCCGGTATAATTAGTCCTTTGCCGAGGTGGCGAAACTGGTAGACGCGCCAGACTCAAAATCTGGTGGTGGCAACACCGTGGGAGTTCGAGTCTCCCCCTCGGCACCAAACAAATCAAGGGCTTGCGGCAGCTTCCGCAAGCCCTTTCTTTTTGCCCTGATGGGTGGGGATATAAATATAAATCAAAATGGATGATTGAGGTGGTTTAATTTCTTCCATCCCTTCCCACATAAACTTTATCAGCAATCTAGGCCCACTGAATTCCAAACCAACTCAATCACCGGAAATTGGTACAAAAACCAATCACCTTCAAGGCAGAAGAGATTGACTTCAAATGAATCTAAAGGCCCGAATGGGCAGAACGACTTGCCATCACGAACAGTCGCGATAAACAATTGACTTCCTGGAAAAGCAAGAATCCAGATTTTGCGCTAAAATTAAAGGTTTGCATTAAGATTTTATCAGGGTTGCCATTAGAATACCCTTTCAGAGATGTTTTGGAAATCACCTCGTCGTTTGCACTTGCGATATCAGTACGCTATGAATGACTCCTCCACTCAAGCAGATTCCAGTATCACTTCTCATTTACCCCTTGTGATTGACCTTGACGGTACGCTCACACCGACCGATACACTGATCGAGTCACTCATCAAACTGGTCAAGAAATCCCCCCTAAACCTGCTTTACATGTTCTTATGGGTATGGAAAGGGCGCGCAAGCTTTAAAGATTCTATCGCCTCACATGTCAGCATTTCAACCCAGCACCTTCCCTATCGCAATGCTCTTCTCTCCTATTTGCGCGAAGAGAAAAAAAAAGGACGACGAATCATTCTGGCGACGGCAGCACATAAGTCGATCGCAGAAGATATCTCCAATCAGTTGGACCTCTTCGATCAAGTGCTAGCAACTGAGGCAGGTCACAACCTTAAAGGCCAAACCAAATTAGAGGCCATCAGACAAAGGGTTGGCAATGAGTTTGTGTATGCAGGAGATAGCAAGGCTGATATTCCTATCTGGAAAGCAGCGAAAGCCGCCATTCTGGTAAATGTCTCGCCTAGACTATTCCATTCGATTCAAGGAGATCTTCCCATTGAACGTGAGTTTCCCACTGCTAAGGTGGGTATCTTTGTATGGCTACGTGCCCTGCGTGTGTATCAATGGCTGAAGAACCTGTTGTTGTTCGTTCCCCTCCTGACAGCCTTTTCCTTCCTCGACATCGGGAAGCTAGGAACCTTGGTCGTTGCTTTCTTTGCATTTTCATTCGCGGCATCGGCCACCTATGTGGTCAATGATCTTTGGGACCTTGACAGCGATCGAGCGCACCCACGCAAATGTAGGCGCCCGTTTGCCAGTGCCACTCTACCAATTTTGCACGGGCTCGCTGTGGCAGCCGGTGCTCTGGTGGTTGCCTTTCTCCTGGCTTTATTCGTCTCTAAGGGCTTCTTTGTTATGTTGCTCTTATACGTGGGGCTCACGAGCTGTTACAGCTGGGTGCTCAAAACGTATGTTCTGATAGATGTCATTGTTCTGTCCGTCCTTTACACTTTCCGCATTTTGGCGGGTTCTGTGGCCATTGGGGTAGAGACGAGTTCCTGGCTGCTTGCTTTCTCAACATTCATGTTTCTGAGCCTGGCCCTGGTCAAACGCTGCGCAGAACTGGTATTGCTTGAGCAGAACGGGGCGGAAGCCACGCGAGGCCGTGATTATCGGATAACAGACTTGGTGGTGTTGTGGCCTCTCGGGGTTGGAGCAGCTCTTGCAGCCGTGGTCGTGTTCGGCTTGTTCATCAGTGACCCCGAAACTCAGGCGCGCTACGCCACACCAACGCTATTGTGGCTGGTCGCCATTGGTTTGATTTACTGGCTTGCGAGGCTATGGGTAAAGACATCGCGTGGTGAGATGCATGATGACCCGATAGTCTATGCTATCAAAGACCGAGGAAGCCAAATCACCATTTCTGCAATCATTGCAACGGTATTGGCGGCCCAGTTTCTCCCCTTGAACTTAATCTTTTCCTTCCAATAAGGGTGGATTTTCATATGAATTTGGTCACATTCTCGATGATTCTCTCCGGAGTATTGTTGAATGCAGGCGCGCAATTGATGTTGAAGGCTGGGACACGTGTCATCGGGGTGATAGGTGCTACTGAAACGGGGTTGGTAAACACGCTGACCGCTGTTGTATTACAGCCATACATCATTGCCGGCTTGGGCTGTTACGTACTTAGCGTTGGGATCTGGATTGTCGCCTTGTCACGGGTCGATGTCAGCATCGCCTATCCCATGCTCTCTATTGGATATGTCGTCAATGCCTTCGCTGCGTGGTGGTTGTTTGGCGAAACGTTGACGGTGATGCGCCTTATTGGAATAGGAATTATCCTGGTAGGCGTTTTCATATTGGCGCGTAGCTGAATTAGACAGGTTTTGGTGCATTGTACATGAAGATTTTGTTAACTGGGGCGGCAGGATTTTTGGGGAAGGCGTGCGAGACAACCCTTCGAGAGACAGGGCATGTACTCGTGACCACCGATATCCGAGGAGATGTTGATTACCAAGGGGATTTAACCGATCCGCGCTTTGTGGTTTCACTACCTGATGTCGATGCTGTGGTTCATACCGCTGCTGTTCAGTATGTTTCAGCGGACCTCCCTTTGTGGAGGCGTTCATCTTATTTTGCGCGCAACAATATTGAAGCGACTCGCCAGATCGTCAACCGCTATACCTGTAAGGGAGTCCATTTCATTAATATTGGCACCAGCATGATGTACAAGCAATGTGGTGCCTCAAGGTATGCGCCAGAAAGTGTAATGGAAGGTCAAGGGGCTTATAGCCGATCAAAACTTGCAGCACAGCAAGCAGTTGAGCAGGCGTTCTCGGATTGGGCAACGGTAGTCCCTTGTATCATTGGAGGTGAGGGCCGAGAAGGGCTATTCCGCAATTTTGTTCAGTCAATACGAAGACGTGGCTCAGTGTTTTTCCCTGGTGAGGGCATCCATCCTATCAGCATGGTCCACGTCGATGATGTGGCCACTCTCATCGAACTGGTGGTACGGAAACACGCATCAGGGTTCTACAATTCTGCCGCCCCGGAACCATTGACGATTACACAATGGATCGAGGAAATCGCGCACGAACTCAATATTGACGATGTAATAATCCATCATATTCCACTCGCACCAGTGAATTTGGCATCTGTTATGAGCGGCTACCGGCTGCTTGCAAGGGAGCAGTTGCTTATGCTCGCTCAATCGCATGTGTTGGATATAACTCGCTCCGAGAAGCTAGGCTGGACGCCTCAACGAAACAATGCAGAAATCATCCGGGACATTGCCCGCTATATAGTTACCAACTAATGAGATAACATGATCGGGCAGCTATTGATTCAGCCAGAAGCTAACTCCGTAGGTGTTAGGATAAGAAAAACTCTGGGTAGACTAGCTTACACAATCTTGCTTTTATTATTTTATTGCATAGCCGCAAGCCAAGCCATAGAAAGTTTTTCCTATAAATGGACAACAGTAGCATCCAATGATAGCTTTGGCCTGAAAAGCGTGCTTGATGGGAGCAATCCAAAACCATTCGCTTACAGGTTGCTGATTCCGTCCGTTATCAATGGTGTAGTGGATCATTGCCCTAAACAGTGGTTGCACCCGATTCTTGAACGAAGCAAGATGGCATTGGATTCAGTTATTGGATATAACCATGAGAATAATCACAAATTCGTAGAACTGGATGATAAGGTCGCATCATCTTACGGATTGATAGTTATATTAGATTTCGTTGTTTTCGTTACCACCTTATTTTTATTACGCAACCTGACAAAACTATTAATAGTTAATGACAGTCACCATGACAATTTTTTTGTGGATTTTTCTCCTATCCTCTTTTCCTTGATGATTGTTATTTCATATAGAACCCATAACGGTTTCGTTTATGATCATTTTGAACTTTTTGCTCTCGTAGCATATATCTATTTCTCGTGGAAACATAACCATATATCTTCAACCATTACTCTAGCGCTCGCGATTTTAAACAAAGAAACTGCCTTTTTCTTCCCTGTATTTGGATTAGCAATCTCATATATACGCAACCAGGGTTTATCTCTACCCAAGAATTGGATTATTATCATTGAGTTTGTAGTTGTTATTGCAGGTTTTATTTCTATTCGATACATGCTGCGCGATCATCCGGGCGGCCCTTTTGAGTGGCATTTACCAGATAACGCAGATTTCTGGATGTCAACTATGCCTTATTTGGCATTAACTACTCCGCATTTCCAGCTTATACCGCTTCCTAAACCTTCAAACATCATTGTTCTACTCCCTATTCTATTTTCCATTTTTGGTTTTTGGAATAAAAAACCGGCTGTCATACGCATAACCCTCTTGATTTCTGCCTGTATCAATTTACCCCTGTTTTTCGCATTCTGCTATAGAGACGAGTTTAGAAATCTTTCCCTCATGTTTCCATTCATGTATCTAGCTGCCACTCACACCATATATATGCACTACACAAAAGAACACGGAGGATGTTTGGCGTGACTCCTTTCCGACACTCTATTTTGGGAAAAGAATATTTATGGCTTTTTAATATTATTATAATCGGCCTATTAATTAGGCTTGCCGCTGTTATTGCCTTCAATCATGCTCCAGAAAGCGACGAACTCGCTTATAAAAGCATGGCGTCGAACTTGGTGGCCGGAAATGGAATCGTTGACAATATGGGCAACCACGCCATGTATAATGTAGGTTATCCCTTGTTTGTCCTGGCTCCCGTATTTTACTTTTTTGGCGAAGACATCTTTGTCGTCAGAGTTTTCCACGTGTTACTGGGTGGAGTGGCGATTGCCTGCTGCTATGCGGTCGTTAGAGAGGCTGGGGCAGGCCGAATCGGACGTCTTCTTGCCCCAGCAATTTGGGCGCTCTACCTCCCCGCGAGTGTCTATACGGTATACCTTTATAAAGAGAATTTAATGGTCCCCCTGATGCTGGGTGTAATATGGTGCGCCTTACATTTGGCTAATCAGTCTTCCACCAAAACGGCATTAGGATGTGGCGCGCTTTTTGGATTACTTGCGTTGACCGGCAATGCGGCACTATCCCTGGCTGGGCCAGTGATACTTGCATTGATACTCGCACCTGCTTCACTCAAGAAGCGATTGGCACTGTTCTTATGTATTCTGCTCGTGGCTACCGTTGTATCCACTCCCTGGGCAATCCGTAATCTGTATATCATTGGTGCACCAGTCCTAAACACAAATGGGGGATTCAATCTATATCTAGGTAATAACCCGGCAGCTACAGGTTGGTTTGTTTCCATTTCAGACACTCCTCGAGGACCATCGTGGAAGGCATTACGCAAGACCGGTGAGGTTCAGGCCTCTGAGACCTTAAAGGCAGATGCTGTAACTTGGATCCAAGCACATACCACTGATTTTCTCGCATTAGCTTTTAAAAAAGCAATGTATTTCTGGATGCCCCCTTTTCATCAGGGGAAGGGAAAGATGTCTATTGCCGAAACCGTCGTCAGGATGATGTGGGCGTTCCAATTTGTTATCCTGACCGCAATTGCCATAGGGAGTTTATTTCACAAAGAATTACGAAACCGACGATTGATCATCCTATGGTCTGGGATTGCCTGCTATACCGCAGTTCACATGGCATTTTATGTCATTTTTCGATATCGGGAACCCATAATGCCATTATTAGGCGTGATTGCTTCGTTGGCATTTGAGGCTTATTACTTAAGAATGCGCCGGGTTTCTCTGCCAAATTCCGTTGAAAAAGAGGCATGGGTCATGCCTCCTGGGAAATAACAAGGCCCGCTTGCGCGGGCCTGAATTGGCGTCCCCAACGGGATTAAGCACTTAGACAAAATTAATCTGATATATTGAGCCAATGTTTTTCAAGATGTC
>CAYUPV010000066.1:0-12336 GCA_964445885.1 uncultured Methylococcales bacterium | reverse complement strand
AGATTCGTCAGCGTGTTCCGGAAATGTGGGAGATTGCCCGCCGCGCCGAGGAACATGTCAAGGGAATGGTGGCTCCCGGCACTTTGTTCGAGGAACTGGGTTTCAACTACATCGGCCCCATCGATGGCCACGACTTGGACATCCTGTTGACCACTCTACAAAACATCAGGGAAATCAAGGGACCGCAATTCCTTCATATCATTACCAAGAAAGGCAAGGGTTATTTGCCTGCCGAAAGGGATCCAGTCACCTATCATGGTGTCTCTCCCTTCGATCCGAGCAAAGACACCATGACCAAGGCACCCAGCAAGGGCATGACCTACACCGAAGTGTTTGGTCAATGGCTGTGTGACATGGCTGAACAGGAACCCAAACTGGTTGGCATCACCCCCGCCATGCGTGAGGGATCCGGTTTGGTGAAATTCTCTACCCGGTTCCCGGAGCGTTACTTCGATGTCGGCATTGCCGAGCAACATGCGGTGACCCTGGCCGCAGGAATGGCCTGCGAAGGATTCAAGCCCGTAGTGGCCATCTACTCCACTTTCCTGCAACGGGGATACGATCAACTGATCCATGACGTGGATCTGCAGAACCTACCGGTGCTGTTCGCCATCGATCGCGCTGGCCTGGTGGGTCCCGATGGTCCCACCCATGCCGGCAGTTTCGACCTGAGCTTTTTGCGCTGCATCCCCAACATGGTGATCATGGCTCCGAGCGACGAGAACGAATGTCGCAAGATGCTCACTACCGGCCTCATCCACAGTGGACCCGCTGCCGTCCGTTATCCCCGGGGAACCGGCCCCGGCACCCTGGTGGAAAGGGCACTGGACACCCTACCCATCGGCAAAGGGGAGATTCGTCGAGAGGGCAAAAAGATCGTCATCCTGGCTTTCGGATCCATGTTAGCCCCGGCACTGGAGGCGGGCGAACTGCTCGATGCCACAGTCGTCAACATGCGCTTCATCAAACCGCTGGACGAGGACTTGGTACTCCGACTGGTCGGCAACCACGAATTTCTGGTCACAGTGGAGGAAAATGCCGTCATGGGAGGCGCAGGCAGCGCCATCAATGAATGCCTGGTGGCTCATGGCAGACACCTCCCGACACTCAACCTGGGACTGCCAGATCGCTACATCGAACATGGCAGCCGGCAAGAACTGCTGGCCGAAGTGGAGCTGGATGCAGACGGTATTCACCGCAACATCGAGCATTTCCTGCAACAGAACCAGCGTTTCCAGGTCATCGCATGATTGACTGGCGAAACTCTCTTAAGGAAAAGATTCGCGACATCCCCGACTTTCCCCGGCCTGGCATCCTGTTCAAGGACATCACTCCCTTGGTCAAGGACCCGGGCGCCGTCAGGCTGGCGGTTCATCACTTGGTCCACCCCTTCGTGGGTGCCCCCATCAGCCTGGTGGCAGGAATGGAAGCCCGGGGCTTCATTTTTGGCAGTCTGGTAGCCTGGGAACTGGGAGTGGGTTTCATACCCCTACGCAAACCGGGCAAACTCCCCTATGACGTACAAAGTGCCTCCTACGCCCTGGAATATGGGGAAAACAGCCTGGAGGCCCATATCGATGCCTTTGGACCCGGCGACAAGGTATTGCTGGTGGACGATCTTCTGGCGACCGGAGGAACGGCGAGAGCCAGTTGTAAGCTGGTAGAGTCATTGGGCGCCGAGGTTTACGCCCAGGCTTTCGTGATCGAACTGGAGGTCCTCAAGGGACGCCAGCAGTTATCAGATTACACGATTCACAGCCTGCTGAAGCTCTGACAATGATGCTACTGCCGGGACGCGTTAGCACAGTCATCAAACACCAGACAAACTTCCGGCCTCCCGGAAGATCATTTGGTGCTGCAATATATCCGACCTTTCCAGCGACTGCATTCGCCACGCCAGTATCGCCAGGCCGAAGCCCAGGTCATCGCCATGTAAAGCAGTGCGATCACGGGCATGGCCAACCCCCACCAGCGACTAAGCCCATAAAACCCCAGGGTTGGCATATACGACACCCCCATCAACAGTAAGGCTGCCACTGCTGCCAGATTGGCCTCAGAGTTTAACAAGGCAAACACGGGTACCCAAAACATCCCTGCCATCAAACTAGTGCACAGCAAAAGCAATAGAGTCGAATAACGCAATTGGGTGTAGGCAGTCCTTGCAACCATCTCCCAGACGGTTTCAAGAGTCTCATAGGCCCGGTTGCTGATCACACTCCGGGAAAGGCCGATCCAGGTGCGATATCCCTTGTTCTTGATCTGGGTGGCCAGGGTACAGTCGTCTATCAGCGCATCCTTGAGACTGGAGAAGGCGCCACAATTCCTCAGCACCTCGGCCTTCACCAGGATGCATCCACCTGCGGCGGCCGCAAACCAGCGAAGACTTGAATTGGCCAGGGAAAATGGGTAGATGAACTTGAAAAAGTAAACGAATGCCGGCATCAGCAGCTTTTCCCAAAAGGACTGCGTCCTCAGCAGTGCCATAATGGAGACGAAGTCCAGATCTTTCTGGTCCATCTTTACCAGCAGGGCGGCCAACATGCCGGACCGAAGCTCAATATCGGCATCCAGCAGGAGAACCTTGTCGGTTTCCAATTTGGATATCCCCTGTTCCAGGGCCCAAAGTTTGCCGCTCCATTCGGGTGGCAAGGGTTGCCCGGACAGCACCGTGAGTGCCAGACCATCCACTGTCCTGGCAAAATCAGCTGTCCCATCCTGAGACTGATCATCCACAAGGATGACCTTGATCCCCGGGGCCTGCTTTGCCAATGCGTTGAGTGTGCGCGTAATCACCTCCGCCTCATCACGTGCCGGGATGAGCACGGTCAGATCCCCATAGTCTGCGGTTTCAGAACCGCTTGGCTCGAGCACTTCCCGATTGCGCCAGTGTTGCCAGGGAAGTAGCAGAACAATACCCCACAGAGCAGCGGCCCAGGCCGCCGCAGCGCATAGCCAATCCATGGATCAAAGGAAAAACGAATTATTTCGTCGCTTCAACCGGCGCGCTCAAATCACCGTCCGCGGCTTCGGCGTAAGCCGTTTCGGGTTCAGGCACCATCGGTCCCTCGGTCCTGGGTCCTAACATGGATACCCAGGCTGCCTGCAGGGGATGCGCCATTGTGTCGGTCACCGCGGTAGGCTCATAGCCACAATGGGCCATGCAGTTGGCGCATTTGGGATTATTAGCGGTACCGTATCTTTCCCAGGGCGTGGTCTCCATCAGCTCCTTGAAGCTTTTGGCATATCCCTCGTCGGCTAGGAAGTAACAAGGCTTCTGCCAACCGAACACGTTGCGGGTGGGATTGCCCCATGGAGTACAGGCATAGGCACGATTGCCGGCCAGAAAATCCAGATAGAAGGACGAATGATTGAGCCGCCACTTCTGACTGCGTTGCTTACCCAGCCTGAACAGGCGCCGGAACAATTCCTTGGTCTCCGGATTGCGGATGAACACATCCTGGCGAGGTGCCTTTTCGTACTGGAAGGCCGGAGAAATAGTCACTGCCTCGATTCCCAGCTCGGTACAGAAATCCAGGAACTCGGCGATTTCTTCCGCGGTCTCACCTTGGAACAGGGTGCAGTTGACCGTCACCCTGAAACCTTTGGCCAAGGCCTCACGAATCGCTTCCACTGCACGCTCGAACACGCCCTCCTGGCATACGGAAGTATCATGACGTTCCTTCAAACCATCCAAATGCACTGAAAAGGTAAGATAAGGAGAAGGTGTATAGTCTTTCATGCGCTTCTTCAAGAGCAGCGCGTTGGTACACAGGTAGATGAACTTCCTGCGCGCCACGATACCCTCAACGATCCGGGGCATTTCCTTGTGTAACAAGGGCTCTCCCCCGGGAATGGAGACGATGGGCGCCCCGCACTCATCCACGGATTGCAGGCATTCCTCCACGCTCAGGCGCTGTTTGAGGATCTCATCGGGATGTTCGATCTTGCCACACCCGGCACAGGCCAGATTGCACTGAAACAAAGGTTCAAGCATCAAAACCAGAGGATAACGGCGAACGCCCTTCAACTTTTGCGTTAACAGATAACGCCCGACGGCGACGGTTTGCCTAAAAGGAATGCTCATGATGCCCTTCTCCGTGTTTGAATTTGTATGATGATGGTGACAGGCCTCTGATTCATAGTATTTAGCTATGTTTCGACTTCAAACGCAACCTTTTTGAGCCTGCCACCTTCCTTTCTGTTGCCAAAAAACCACGCAACAAGCCATTAAGCCGAAAGGAAACAAGACGGTTAGTTTAACGGGATTATGCAAAAATACAACATCACTCCTTGAACGGGTTTGGCAAAATCCTTAGAATAAATGAGATTGAAACGCCGTTGAACGAGTAAAAATTCGTCGACAGCCATCGACCAAAGGGGAGTCCAACGCCGCATGAACGGAAGCTCAGTCACCGAAAGCCGCATCAAGGATCTCGATACACTCACTGCTGAAGTTTTTCAGGCCCATCTGCTCGATGGCGTCTCCCGTACCTTTGCCCTGACGATCCCTCAGTTGCCCGACCCGGTTCACCAAGTGGTGGCCAATGGTTACTTGTTGTGCAGAATCGTCGATACCATCGAAGATGAAGCTGCGCTTGCGCGTGAAAAAAAACGCTTTTTTTGCGAACGTTTCATCGCCGTGGTCCAAGGAACCGAAGACGCCCATGGGTTTGCGCGTGACTTCTCAGCCAGCCTTTCTGACCAGACTCCTGCTACCGAACATGAGCTGATCCATGTCGTTCCCAGGGTCATCGAGATCACCCACGGCTTTTCCCGGGAGGATCGCGCAGCCTTGACGGACTGTGTAGCCACCATGGCCCGGGGCATGGCTGATTTCCAGGATCACGATCTGAGCGCAGGACTGGTCAGTCTCGAGGAAATGAATCGATACTGCTACTATGTTGCCGGGGTGGTGGGGCAAATGCTGACCCGGGTATTCTGTAACTATTCCCAGTATATTGCCCAGCACCGGGAAAAAATGATGCCGCTTTCCGTTTCTTTTGGGCAGGGTCTGCAGATGACCAATATCCTCAAAGACATCTGGACCGATCTGGAACGGGGAGTCTGTTGGATGCCACGTGACATCTTCGAGAAACACTGTTTTCATCTCGAGAAGCTCTCACCCAACCATCAGGATCCCCGCTTCATCGCCGGCCTGCGCGAACTGATTTCCATAGCCCATGGTCATTTGCGCAACGCTCTGAGATACACGTTGCTGATACCCTATTATGAGACCGGTCTGCGTGATTTCTGCCTGTGGGCTTTGGGAATGGCGGTACTCAGTCTTCGCAAGATCAACGCCAACCCTCAATTCAGCCATGCGAGCGAGGTCAAGATATCACGTCGCAGTGTCAAGGCGACGGTGATGACCAGTCATCTTTGCCATAGCCATGACGATCTTTTGTGGTTGCTCTTCAACCTGGCCGGTAAAGACCTACCTGGCCCCGCCCCCGAACCCTTGTTGGTTCTGCAGACTGTAACGCAACCGATGACAGTTTAACTTAAGCGATAGAGGCCAACGATGACGCAGCCATCTGCACTACAATCAGAAAAAAGCATAGAATCTGCCCCGGGTCCGCTGGATCACGCCATCGCCAAGGCCCGAGATGCCCTACTGGCACAACAATCTCCTGAAGGCTATTGGGTCTATGAGCTGGAAGCCGATTGCACCATTACGGCAGAATACATCCTGATGATGCACCACATGGATGAAGTGGACGAGATTCTTCAGGTTAAACTGGCCAATTACCTACGCGCACGTCAACAGCAGGATGGCAGCTGGCCCCTATACTCCGGAGGGCATGGCGATATCAGCTGTTCCGTCAAGGCTTACTTTGCCCTCAAGCTGACCGGTGACTCGCCCGAAGCCCCGCACATGGTCAAGGCCCGGGAGTTCATTCTCTCCAGGGGCGGCGCTGCGAGGAGCAACGTATTCACCCGAATCATGCTGGCTATTTTCCAGCAGATCCCGTGGCGTGGCGTCCCTTTCGTCCCCGTGGAAATCATCCTGTTTCCCAAGTGGTTTCCTTTCCATATCGACAAGGTCTCCTACTGGTCGCGTACCGTGATGGTGCCGCTCTCCATCCTGTGCTCGCTCAAGGTGAAGGCACGGAATCCGAAAAAGATCCAGGTCCGTGAACTTTTCGTGATTCCGCCCGAACAAGAGACCGGCTATTTCGCTCATGTCAAAACCCCTATTGGAAAGATCGTCCATGTTCTTGAGCGTGTTGGTATGCGGCTCGAACGGTTCATCCCCTCACAGATACGCCAACGCGCCCTGGAAAAGGCACTGGCCTGGAGCCTCGAGCGTCGCAACGGCAAGGATGGCCTGGGCGGAATCTTCCCTGCCATGGTCAACCTTTACGAAGCCATGGATACCTTGGGGATTCCCGCAGAAGACCCACGCCGCCAGACAGCCAAAAAAGCGATGCAAAAACTGCTGGTTCATCGCGACCATGAATCCTACTGCCAGCCCTGTCTCTCACCGGTCTGGGACACCGGATTAGTCGCCATGACGCTGCAGGAGATCGAACGGGGACAACCTCACATTCCCACCCGTCAAGCGGTCAACAAAGCCCTGGACTGGCTGGTGACAAAACAGCTGCGTGATGAACCGGGTGACTGGCAGGTCAATCGTCCCCATCTCGAGGGAGGTGGCTGGGCCTTCCAGTTCAATAATCCCCACTACCCGGATGTGGATGACACCGCCGTCGTCGCTTACGCCTTGCTGCAAAGCGAGCATGCTGAACATCGGGAATCGGGCAGCCGGGCGGCACGCTGGATTGCCGGCATGCAATCAAAAAATGGGGGATACGGGGCTTTCGATGCAGACAACGACCATTATTACCTGAACCACGTCCCCTTCGCCGACCATGGCGCCCTGCTCGATCCACCGGAGGCCGACGTCAGCGCCCGCTGCGCCATGCTCCTGAATGCGCTCAGCGAAGAGGTCCCCTATTTCAGGGAAGCACGCGACCGTTGCCTGAACTTCCTCTGGCACGAACAGGAGTCCGATGGCAGCTGGTTCGGCCGCTGGGGAACCAACTATATCTACGGCACATGGTCGGTATTGGTGGGAATCGAACATTGTGGAATCGATAAAGACGATCCCCGCATTCGCAGGACCATCACCTGGCTCGAGAGCATCCAGCACGAAGATGGAGGCTGGGGGGAAAGCAATGACAGTTACGAGGATCGCGGGGACCCATCCATCCGTGGTCGGTTCCATTCCAGCATGGCCTGCCATACCGCCTGGGCATTACTGGCCCTGATGGCAGCCGGTCGAGCCAATAGTGAAACGGTACGTCGTGGGATCGATTATCTGTTGCGCGCCCAAGAGGAAAACGGCCAATGGCGCGACACGTTCTTCAACGCACCTGGTTTCCCAAAAGTGTTCTATCTGAAATATTATGGTTACGACAAGTTCTTCCCGCTATGGGCCTTGGCTCGGTATCGTAACGAACTCATGGGAATGTGCTAGGCATCGTCGTCGCACTTCCGGTCGAGTGCGGGACTCTGTTGCCTGGCAACCATGCCCGGGTGGGTCAGACCCTGCCCATGGGACCGGGTATCGTGTTACGGATCTCGGGTATGGGATCTTTCAGGGCCGTGGCCGCTGCCACGGCCCTGCGACGCGAGGGTGCGAAAGCCATTTTGAGTTGGGGCTGCAGCGCTGCCCTGAAACCGGAACTCGCTGCGGGGCGGCTCCTTTTACCTGACACTTTCATCACGCCAGAGGGTGACCGGGTGACTCCCGATCACCTTTGGTGGAGACGGCTGCACCGCTGCCTGACAGAAGCCTTCGGACCCATCACCGCCCCCCTGGCCGGCACGGACCAGATCCTTGCCACTCCATCAGAAAGGCATACTCTCCAGCGGGAGAGCGGGGCCTACGCAGCAGATATGGAAAGCGCATTTCTAGCCCGCTGGGCATACCAACAAGGCCTTCCATTTGTCGCGATCAGATCTGTGTCGGATTGCGCGGATTTGGCATTACCCGACGCGATTCATGTATCCGCCAATACCCAGGGGGATATCGACAGGCTGAAACTTGTCGCCCACATTGCGCGTCATCCTGGTGAGATACCTGCTCTGATCAAGCTGGGGAAACAGTTCCGCAGTGCCCATCGCCGCTTGACCCAAGTGACCACGCTGCTTCATTCGCAAACCTTCTGCCTGCCATGCTGACCACGGTATTGAAACTATCTCACTGGGCCATCCGCCACCCTGTCTGGATGATCCTGCTGCTGCTCCTGAGTGCCGGCCTGAGTGCGTACTATGCAGCCAAGCATCTTGAAGTGGATACCGACACCAACAAGATGCTGGACCAGGATCTGCCTTTCATCCAGCAGCGGGTACGTATCGAACGGATGTTTCCCCAGGACAAGGAAGTGATCCTTCTGGTCATCGAGTCCCCGGTCCCGGAGATATCAGAAGCTGCGGCCAAGCGGTTGAAATCCTTGCTGGCCACCCATCCTGAAGCTGTCCGTTCGGTCTATTTACCTTCCATCGACCCGTTTTTTGACCAACAAGGACTGCTCTATCAGGATCTGGACCAATTGGAAAAACTGGCCGATGATCTGGCGCGAGCCCAACCGTTTATCGGCCGCCTATATCATGATTTCAGTCTGGGCAATTTCCTAACCCTGCTCTCCCAAGCCCTGGAACATCAGGACGAGCTGCCGGTGGCCATCACACCGATCCTTTCCCACCTCACGACTGTGACCGAAGCCATGCTGGATGGCCGCCCCTCGCTGCTGTCATGGAGAGACCTGTTCTTCGAACCCAAGTCCGAAGTCGGTCACAAGATACAGTTCGCCGTGGTGGCACCGGTACTCGACTATACCCGGATTCCAGCGGCAGAATTGCCGGTCAAGGTCATCCGGGAGGCCATTGCCCAGGTCCGAATCATCGACGGTATTCCAGTCACAGTCAAACTCACGGGCGAACCGATACTCGAATATGAAGAGCTGCTCAGTATCGAAAAGGGAACGGAAATCGCCGGGGTCATCTCGCTGATTCTGATCTGCACCGCATTGCTGATTGGTTTCCGCTCCTGGAAACTGACCGTGGCCACCCTCGTCACTCTGATACTGGGTCTGGCCTATTCCCTGGGCTTCGCTTCCGTGGCGGTGCCGGCGCTCAACGTCATCTCCATCTCCTTCGCCGTACTTTACATCGGCATGGGGGTGGATTATGCCACTCATCTGGCGTTGCGCTACCGGGAATACCTGCTCGAGGATCACACTCCGGCCGACGCCCTTCGCCACAGCCTGCGCAGTGTCTCTCCAGCCTTGTTGTTGTGCGCCCTGACCACTGCGATGGCCATGTTTTCCTTCGTTCCAACGGCCTACCAGGGAATTTCGGAACTGGGCCTCATTGCCGGTAGCAGCCTGTTCATCGTGGTGGCAGTCACTCTGACTGCGATGCCGGCCTTGATGACGCTGCTGCCGTTACAACCAGCCAGCCAGTGGCGGCAGAAAACCACCCGTTTTTTTCTCCCCACGACGATAGCGGTTCTTCCTTACCGCCACAGCAGGGGACTGAGACAATGCGCCTTGTTCCTGGCACTGGCCGGTATCGGCGGGCTGTGTGGAGTCGAATTTGATTTCAATCCCGTCAATCTGCGCGATCCTCACAGTGAGTCGGTAGAGACATTCAAGCGGCTGTTGAGCACCAAGGAAACCTCTCCCATGTACCTGACGGGGCTGGCGCAAGGAGCATCCGAGACACACTTGCTGGAAAACCGTTTCGAATCGCTGGAAACGGTCTCTTCCGCCGTCTCCGTGTTCGATTTCGTGCCGCCCGATCAGGAGGAGAAACTCCTGATCATCGACGAACTGGCCCTGTTGCTCGGCCCCCAACTGGATCAACCGCTGGAACTTAGCCCCGGCACTACCAGGCTTGAGGATCTAAAGGGATTTTACCGCGTCATCAACGAAAATGCAGGCATCGACCTTGCCATCCGCACGCGTTTGAGTGCCGCTGTGGAACGCTTCCTGGAGCAATGCGGTCAAATCAGCAATTCCCTTTGCCAAAAGAGAATAGACCAGCTTCAATTCAATCTTCTCGCCACCTTTCCACTGACTATGGAAAAACTCCGACTTGGGCTGGAAGCCAGCCCATTTGATGTGGCTGACCTGCCCCAGGATTTGAAACAGCGTTGGGTGACCGAAACAGGCGTCTACCGAATCGACCTGTTCCCGGAAAAAGATCTGAACGTACTCGACCACATCGTCGAATTCGTGGATTCGGTTCGTCAAGTCTATCCCGACATTGCAGGACTGCCAGTCAGCTATATCGAATCCATGCGGGTCATTGTCGGCGCCTTTCAGCAGGCATTTACCACCGCAGTGGTCGTCATCTCCCTGCTGCTACTGATTATCCTGCGCTCGGTCCACGATACCCTGCTGGTACTCCTGCCACTGATTCTGGGTGCCATCCTCACCGGTGCCGTGAGTGCCTGGACCGGGCTGGCCTTCAACTACGCCAACATCATCGCCCTCCCCCTCCTGTTCGGCTTGGGCGTGGACAGCGGCATTCACATGATGCACCGGATGCGCGAATTGCCCGCCGGCCGTTCGGTGCTGACCACGAGTACCGCCCGGGGGATCTTTTTCAGCGCCCTGACCACCTTGTTCAGTTTCGTCAGCCTGGCTTTCATCTCCCATGTCGGAATTGCCAGCCTGGGACGCCTTTTGGCCATCGGTCTGACCCTGACACTGCTGTGCACTTTTTTCATTTTGCCAGCCTTTACCATCCATGATTCCAACCGAACAGAAAAGTGAAACCATGAGCTATTCCATCGCCACACTGATCGAAGCCCATCGAGGGGAAAACTTCCTGCTCCACGAACAGCACCTCAATACCCAGATGGTCCGGGTCCTGAGAACCATCGGATATGATCGTCTCTACACCCGGGCCCAGGGACCTTACCTCTATGACCAGGAAGACAACCAGTATCTGGATCTTCTGAGTGGATTTGGGGTCTTCGCATTGGGACGCAACCATCCCACGGTAAAAGCGGCTCTCAAGGAAGTGCTGGAGCTGGATCTTCCAGACCTGGTTCAGATGGACGTTTCCCTGTTGTCGGGTTTGCTCGCGCAGAAATTGGTCGAGGTCACTCCTGAATCGCTCACCAAACTGTTCTTCTGCAACTCCGGCGCCGAAGCCGTGGAAGGGGCGATCAAATTTGCCCGTTACACCACCGGCCGGAGCCGGATTCTCTATTGCGAACACGCCTTCCACGGGCTCACCCTGGGAGCCCTGTCGCTCAACGGAGAGGAAATCTTCCGCCAGGGATTCGGCCCCCTGTTGCCCGACTGCGACGCCATCCCCTTTAACGATCTAGACGCCCTGGAAAGGGCCCTGCAGACCCAAGAGACTGCCGCCTTCATCGTCGAGCCGATCCAAGGCAAAGGGGTCAATCTGCCCGACGACGATTACCTGCCTGAAGCGGCACGACTGTGCCATAAGTACGGTGCCCTGTTCGTTGCCGACGAAATCCAGGCAGGCCTTGGGCGAACCGGCAAATTATGGGCCATCGAGCATTGGGGCGTGGAACCGGATATGCTGTTGATGGCCAAGGCCTTGTCCGGTGGCTTCGTGCCCGTTGGCGCCGTGGCCATGACCTCCAAGATCATGGACAAGGTGTTCAATCGGATGGACCGGGCGGTCGTCCACGGCTCCACCTTCTCCAAGAACAATATGGCCATGGCGGCAGGTCTGGCCACCCTGGAAGTGATCGAGGCGGAGAATCTACTGGAAAACGCTGCGCATCAGGGTGAGTCGCTGCTGACTGAACTCAACACCCTGGCGGATCGTTACGAGTTTTTCAAAGGGGCCCGTGGTAAAGGACTGATGATCGCCTTGGATTTCGACAAACCCCAGAGCCTGAAACTCAGGACTGCCTGGAATCTGCTGGAAACCGCCAACAAAGGGCTATTCAGTCAGATGGTGACCATTCCTCTATTCAAGCGTCACCGGATACTCAGTCAGGTGGCAGGTCATGGAATGAACGTCGTCAAATTCCTGCCTCCCCTGGTCATCTCGGACCGGGATCGTGAGTGGGTCATCACCGCTATGGATGATGTCCTGGCGGACTGCCACAAGGTTCCCGGCGCCATCTGGGATCTTGGGAAAACCCTGGCAGGACACGCCATCAAAGCACGCAAAACCGCCTGAATGGTGTAGAGGTTCAAGTACCGGGACGCAAACCAGGAACAACCTGACTCTCTATGGCAGGATACCCGGCTACGAACCCATCAGGGAACCACCCCAACAATACCCTTATCTCAACCAGAAAACCGAGGACACAATGCGCCAGATTATCCTTGC
>CAYUPV010000065.1:0-12785 GCA_964445885.1 uncultured Methylococcales bacterium | reverse complement strand
GCCGCCAGGTCTTGATGATCTTCCCGTGTTCCCGGTCCGGGTCAAAGAGGGTGAGGTCTGGGTGGAAATTCCCGATCAACCCGTGGAAATGCCGTCCCCTGGGCGTACGACCACCGATTCCCGCACTTGTGTGATCATGGGTGGAGGGTGTGCCGGGGCTTATTCGGTGGAGGCGCTGAGAAACCACGGGTTTGGTGGCCATATCGTCTGGATCACCGGGGAAGAGTTTCCCCCGGTCGACCGGCCGGTATTGAGCAAAGGCTATCTGAGCGGTGAATCGACGGAGGAATGGATCTCCCTGCGGGACCCCGGTTTCTATGAAGCACGTGGCATCGAAGTGAGAAAGGGCAAAAGGGTGACCCGTGTCGATGCCGTCCAGCAGACCGTGACCTTGGATGATGGCCAGGTATTGAGCTATGACACCGCCATTCTGGCTACCGGCGCCATCGCCCGTTCCCTTCCTGTGCCGGGGTCTGATCTTGAGGGAATCTACAGCCTGCATTCTCTGGATGATTCGCGGCGCTTACGTCAGGCCGCCGAGTCTGCCCGCCAGGCTGTGGTGGTGGGGGCAGGATTCATCGGCATGGAGGTGGCCCAGAGCCTGCGAAAGCATCAATTGCCTGTGACCGTGGTCGGACCTGACGACGTCCCTCTCGGACGGGTCCTCGGCGCTGAGGTCGGTGGTCTTATTCGCAGTATCCACGAGGAAAACGGGGTCCGTTTCCATCTTGGCCATACTGTGACAGCCTTCGAGGGCGATGGAAAGGTTCGCCAGGTGCGACTGGATGACGGCAGTGTCCTGGCGGCCGATCTGGTAGTGGTCGGCATCGGTGTTCAACCTGCCACCAGTTTCGTGGAAGGGGTGAAGAAAGGTCCAGATGGCAGCATTCTGGTGGATGAAACCCTGAAGGCCGCCGATGGGCTCTATGCCGCTGGCGACCTGGCCCGTTTTCCCGACTGGCGGACCGGCAGGTCGATCCGGGTCGAACATTGGAGGGTGGCTGCCAAACACGGCCGCATCGCCGGGGCCAATACTGCGGGCAAACATTTTTCCTACCGCACAGTCCCGTATTTCTGGACCCGCCAGTTCGGGCTCACCTTCCATTATATCGGCCACGCCGAAGGCTGGGACGATATCCATTTCAGTGGAGACCTGGAGACAAGAAATTTCCTTGCCTATTACATTCAGGAAGGGAAGGTACATGCAGTGGCTGGGATGGAGCGCGAACAGGAACTGGCTATGCTGGAAGAACGAATGCACCGGCATGGATTACTCATGCCTGATGGTGTGCCTTGACAGGTGGCTCTCTCAGTGATCGACGGCTGGGGAAGTGATCCATGAATCAGGCAGGGAATAACGATTGGATTAAGAAAATAAAGAAGGAGGTTAGCGATATCCTTCTGATACTATATCGGTTGACCCTGACGCTGGCGGCATTTATCGATGTGGTCTATCTGGGGCTTAAGATACCTGAGATACTCAAGGGCATGGATTTCTCGTGGACATTGATAGATGTAAAAATGGTATATGGTGGGCCAATTCTGGGAGGGGCAATGGTCTTGTATGTGCTAAAGTTTCTTGGAAAAAACGCGCCTGTGGTGTGGGAATATGTGGCGCATGAAAACCATTCCAAAATCCTTGAGTTCTATTCCGCATTGTTGATAGCCGTGTTGGGCTTTTCCATAGCTAATTTGTCTATCAGGGACATTGTGTCTCCCATCTCGAAACAAAAAGTGGGCTCTTCGGTATTCCTTCACATACAATCACCCCCCGTCTACTTGAAGGCCAACGGTAAAGTAGGTGTGCCTGTATTTTTGTTAACTTTTTCCGAAGGCACTCAATCATTGAATACCCCAGATCCTCAGCTGCAGCTCTTGGAAAATATCGTGAGAACATTGATGGAATGTTCGAGGATCGGAGATGAGAACAGCAAACATGTCAGGATAAAGCTCATGGGATTTGCAAGCAGTTCAGGAACAGACCTTGAAAACCTGGATCTTGCCAATCTTCGAGCAGAATGGGTGAAGGAAACTATGGAGAATCTATTTGAAGACTCGGCTTTCAGTCAGGAAAGGATTGAAATCATTCCCCATAGATGGCACACCTTTGCCGATATGAAGGTGAGCCGGATATTTATGGATGAAAACAGGATTAAACACTCAGGCGATCGTTATTCCATGCAGGCTGCCGCTTTGAACAGAAGAGTGGAAATCCACCTGTTGGACGTTGGAGGTTGCCAGGCTTCAGAAGCATTATAGTAATTGTTTTGGTTTCAGAGAAAAACATAGATGGCCTATAGTTTCTCGAATAATCTGAAGGCTCATGCAAGAGGGTGAAAACCCGTGGGGAGCTCTGGAGTGATAGAAACTATTCGCATGAATTTCCTTTATTTGAAACTGGACTGAGACCTTGCTCTTGTGTGTTTGGAAGAAACCTCCCGGTATAGGTCGAATAATCTGCGTATAAAAGGCCTTGGGTTCAGCACCGCAATTCGGTATTCTGCGCCTTGCATGTATGGCAGCATATGTTCAACCTGGCAGGAGGTTCCATGTCCAGCCCATTCCAACAGGAGATAGCCTCGCTTGTTTGGAACACCAAATATCGCGCCGAGGGCGAGAAGGATATACGCGATACCTGGCAAAGGGTGGCTCAGGCGGTGGCTGGGGTGGAAACTGATGCGGATGGTTGGTCGCGTCGTTTCTATGGTCTGCTGGAAGATTTCAAGTTCCTGCCCGGTGGTCGTATTCTGGCTGGGGCAGGGCTGCAAAAGCAGGTGACATTGTTCAACTGTTTCGCCATGGGCCTGATCGAGGATTCACTCGATGGGATTTTCGACGCCCTCAGGGAAGGCGCCCTGACCATGCAACAGGGTGGTGGCGTTGGCTATGACTTCACTACCCTCCGCCCCCGGGGCAGCCTGGCGAGAACCGTGGGAGGGATTGCCTCCGGGCCGGTTTCATTCATGCACATCTGGGATGTGACCTGCGAAGTCCTGCTTTCCACCGGCAGCCGTCGTGGGGCGATGATGGCCACGCTGCGCTGCGATCATCCGGATATCATGGAATTCATCGATGCCAAACGCGATCCCAAGGCGTTGCGCAACTTCAATCTGTCGGTCAAGATCACCGATGCCTTCATGCAGGCGATGGAAAGGAACGGGGACTGGCCCCTGGTGTTTCCCGAGACCCATTTGGCCGAAGGTTCGGGGGAGGGTTGTGTGATCCGGGATTGGCCTGGTTTCGCCAGGCCGACGGCATGCAGGGTGCTCAAGGTCATTAAAGCCCGCGAACTATGGAAGACCATGATGCGGGCCACCTACGACGTTGCCGAACCCGGGGTGCTGTTCATCGACCGGATCAATCGTCTCAACAATCTCCATTATTGCGAACGTATCTTTACCACCAATCCCTGTTCGGAACTGCCTTTACCGCCTTACGGTGCCTGCGATCTGGGCTCGATCAATCTGGTTGCGTTCGTGCGTGATCCGTTTACCCTTCATGCCCGCCTGGATCTGAAGGCCATCGAATCCCTGGTTCCTCTGGCGGTACGTTTTTTGGACAACGTGATCGACCTGTCCCGTTTCCCTCTCGCGCAGCAGCGTGAACAGGCCCGTTCGACCCGGAGAATCGGTTTGGGATTCACCGGACTGGCCGATGTCCTGGTGATGTTGGGGCTACGCTACGACAGTGACGAAGGACGGAATCTGGCGGCGCAAACCATGCGTTGCATATGCCACGCTGCCTATCTGGCATCGGTGCGGTTGGCGCAGGAAAAGGGCTGTTTCCCCAAATTTGCCCGGGAGCCGTATCTGGCTGGAGAATTCGTCTCGACCCTGCCGCAGGAGATCCGCTGTTCGATCGCCGATGCCGGTATTCGCAACGGTCTTCTGCTCGCCATCGCCCCGACCGGGTCTATCAGCCTTCTGGCGGGGAACGTCTCCAGTGGCCTGGAACCGGTTTTCTCCTGGCGCTATCAGCGTCGTCTCCAGGCTACGGGGGAGACCTGTCGATATATGGAAGTGGAGGACGCGGCCTACCGCTTGTGGCAGCAACTGTTCCCTGGGAAGTCCTTGCCGCCTGCCTTTGTGACCGCGACCGAAATCAGCCCGGAGGCCCATCTGCAAATGCAGGCAGTAATCCAGAAATACATGGACAATGCCATTTCCAAGACCATCAACGTGCCGGAATCCTACCCCTTCGAACAATTCCAGGATGTCTACCGACAAGCCTGGCAACTGGGCTTGAAGGGCTGTACCACATTCAGGCCCAATCCTGTCCGGGGAGCGGTGCTGATGCCTGAGCTTCCCTCTTCGCACTGTTGCGATATCGACCGGGAAGGCGACTGAGCGTTCACCCAGCGATGATTCTCCACCGGTTCCCTTTCCGTGCCATGGGATCTCCCTGTGAGATCCAGTTGTATGCCGATGGACCGGCTGAAGCCAGACGGGTGGCCGAGACCGCGATCGCGGAGGTGCTTAGAATCGAACGCAAATATTCCAGATATCGTTCCGACAGTGAGCTGTCGCGGATCAACCGGACTGCGTTTGAGGGTGGCACCCTCCGGGTGGATGGTGAGACGGCGGCCCTGCTGAATTTTGCCGACACTTGTTACCGGGAAAGTGGCGGCTGTTTCGACGTGACTTCCGGGATTCTGAGGCAAGCTTGGGACGGTCGTTCTTCGTGCTTGCCGAAGCAGGCGCAGCTGGAGACATTGCTGGAAAAGGTTGGCTGGAACAAACTTGGTTGGCGGAATCCCGAATTGCATTTCCCCCTGCCAGGGATGGAACTCGATTTTGGCGGGCTGGGCAAGGAATATGCTGCCGATCGCGTCGCCTCGCTGTGCCTGGAGGCGGGGTTCCCGCATGGTCTGGTGGATCTGGGAGGAGATGTCAGGCTCTTCGGTCCACAGCCAGACGGTAGTCCCTGGCGGGTGGGAATCCGCCACCCGCGAACACCTGAGGGTCTGTTGGCGGTACTCTCCCTGCAGGAGGGCAGCGTGGCTACCAGTGGTGATTACGAACGCGTCATATGGGTGGCGGGTCGACGGTATTGTCATCTCCTCGATCCACGCACCGGTTGGCCGGTATCGGCACTGGCCTCTGTCACCGTCGTTGCTGACAGGTGTGTACTGGCGGGCAGAACGGGGCTTCCTTTCCAATCCCTACAAGAAGGTCTTCATCCTGGGCGGCGATCCCGGTTTGCCTTCCGGCGGTTTTGCCCATGCGTTTTTCGAAAACCGCCCCGAGCGCCGCAATCAGGGCATGATTCTGCTGCATGGCGTCCGCTATGTGGATCTCTTCGATGCGGCCTTGCACCTGGAATACCGGTTCAATGTCGACGACTGGCAGGTTCATGCCCACACCTTCGAGATCGACTGGTACCAACCCTTGGGGCAAGGGTGGCAGCTGGTCCCGCGGTTTCGCTATTACAGCCAGGATCAGGCGGAATTCTATCGCCCGGTCTTTTCCTCTCCCAGGAAGGACGGCCGTTATTCCAGCGACTATCGCTTGGCGGGGTTTGGTGCGCTCAGCGCTGGGGTGAGTCTCGAGACGCTGATAGGGCAAAGGCTGACGTTACGAACCGGTTTCGAGTATTATCAGCGACGGGCAGGTTTGAAACTGGGAGGGCAGAGTCGATCCGGCTTTGCCGATTTCAGTTCTATCCTCATCACCGCTGCATTCCAGCTGACATTCTGACCGGTCAAATTGATGTTCAATCCTTTCAATCGCTGTCCCCAGATCATCGATCGGCCTTACCCCTTGTGGGGGGAAGGTCACTTCGTTCCGGTCGAGTACCGGCAAGATCCCATGCATGTTCTATGGCGTCCCTCCGATTCCCCATCTCAGGCCGGCATGCTGCTGGTTCATGGGATGAGCGAGTACATTGGCCGCTACCGGCACGTGGCAGAGCATTTTGCCGGGCGATTCCATGTGGTCGGAGTGGACCTGCATGCCCATGGACTCACCAATCCGGTGTTGCGACAGGCCGACCGGGCAATCCGGCGGGGCGCGCAAACCTATGCCGCCGCTGCCGCTTTTCTGGCCCAGGCCCCACTGCGCACCCTGGATTTGATGCAGGCGGATTTCAGTGCCGCATTGGCGTTTCTGAGACAGCGCTGTCACGGCCCTGTCTTCGTTCTTGCCCACAGCCTGGGAGGTTTGGTGGCAGCTTCCGCGCTGCTGGAGTCGAATAGCGGTGTGGCTGGGGTGGTGCTACCCGGGCCGGCATTTTCTGTCAGCCGGTTGCCCGGTCGGCGGGGCCTGTTGGCGAATCCGCTCATCGATACATCCTTTCGCTTGTCGGAGAAATGCATCTGCAGACAACAGAGTCAGGCCTGTGTTGCCACCTTACTCCTGGAAGGGCTGATGGCCGGGCTTTCTCTCCCGGGAATGCGCTGGTTGTTCTCCCCCTGTCGGCCCGATTGGATTTTGGATTATCTGACCGATTGGGAGGAGGAGCGCGAGCGCCTGAATGACGATTGCTATATGGTACCGCGTGTGCTGTTGAGTTACGTGCATGGCATCGAGCAGGAAATCATTCGTTTCCGCCGGCGCATGTCTGACTTCCGCTTACCGTATTTCCTGATCTACAGTGAGGAAGATCCGATTACCGCGGCGTGGGGAAACAGGGACTTTGCTTCCCAGACCTCGGGTAATCATCCCCTCAACAGGATTTTGACGATTCCAGGCCCTTACCATGAACAGCTGTTCATGAAGCCTCCGATGCCGCAAAAGGTCTTGCATGAAGTGGATCTATGGCTGGATGAAGCGTTGTCTGTAAAAGCGAAGGCCTGAATCCATCAGGCCTTCTTCGGCTTGGGGCTGGGGTGGTATGGGGCAGGTATTGAGAGGGTCCTCAGCCGAGGGCGGATTTGTTGTGTTTCTTGACGTCCCCCCGCTGGATCCGGGCGAATTCTTCCAGTTGCCGTGCCGCGGCCTGGAAAGCATCGCGGATGGCCACGTAGGCATCCTCGTAGGCATGATTGTCGTGATGTTCGCGGCTGATGACGATTTCCTTGCCGGGAACGGTCAGGTCGATGCGTACGTGATAGAGGTCGCCTTTGTTGTGGTTGTGATGGGTCCTTTCCACCATGACCCTGCAACTGGTGATCTTGTCGTAGTAGCGTTCCAATTTCTCGGTTTTTTCCTTGATTCTGGCTTCCATGGCATCTGAATGGGGCAATCCCCGGAAAGTAACCTGCAATGGTATCTGCATAATGGCTCCTTGTTCTTTGATTGACTGTAAATTAACCGCATATCATAACAAGCATGGCGGATTTTTGCCTGTGAATGTTTTTTGCCGTTTCTGTCAATAGGGCTTGCCTGGTCGACGTGTGGCCGATATGCTGTTGGGCCTCGAACGCTAGACTCGCACTATGAATGTTATTTTAGAGTTTTTTCCCGGTCTGCGGGAGATGGAGAATTTCCATCCCCTGTTGGTTCATTTTCCGATCGCTCTGATGAGCTGCTTTCTGCTGCTGGATGCGATCGCCTTTATCTTCAAATGGCGGCAAGGGACCAAGGTTGCCAACTGGTTTCTGTGGCTGGGGACTCTGGGGGCATTGGCCGCCGTTTCGCTGGGGCTCCAGGCGGCGTTGACCGTGCCCCACCCCGATGCGGTCCACGAAATTCTGGACCAGCACCGGAATTTCGGTCTCAACACCACGGTTCTGGCCGTGTTGTTGTCGATATGGAGACTCTTCAATCAAGGCAATTTTTCCCGTCTGGGTCATTTCGTCCACTTGCTGGCCGCAGTGCTGATGATGCTCAACATGATTCGGGGGGCCGATCTTGGCGGGCTGATGGTGTACAGGTATGGGGTGGCGGTCCAGGCCGCCCACATCCAGTCCTTAGGCCATGCCCATGGAAACGTGCGTCACGAGCTGCGGGAATGGATTGATCATCTGCTCCACAGTGAGCATCCACATGATCATGGTCGTCACTCCCACAATAATTTTCGTTATTGAACCGTGAAGGCGCCGTAACGCTCCGGTTGGTTGCAGTGCCACAGGATCAATCCCTGCCGGGGCGGGGCGAATTCCAGCGCCACTTTGCCTGGTTTCAGTACCAGCGTCATCATGAAGCTGGGTACTTCAAACTCGCCTTGGCAGAAGGCGTTCTCGGCGACTTCGATTTCCCACCTGACCGGTTCCTCCTTTTGTAACACGAAATGGTTGGGTTCGAAACCTTTGTCCGTCACTTTCATGTTGAGGGTGCGGAGAGAGGTGTCGGATAACGCTGTCACCTTCCTCATCACGCTGCCGAGGTCATAGCCGGGCTCTGTCAATGCCAGTCCCCGGTTGAGCATCAAGGCGCCCAGCACCAGCACCACCACGCTGGAGAACTTTACCAGTTTTGGGCCCACGCTCTTGGCCAGGGTGCTGGCGAAGACCCCGAAACCGATCATGGTGGGCAAGGTGCCAAGCCCGAAGAAGAACAGCAGCGATGCCCCGGTACGTGGATCCCCGGTGCCTGCCGCCATGATGTACATGGCCTGCAGCGGGCCGCAGACGATCATCAGGCCGTTGAGCAGGCCGATGATCAGGGGATGGCTGTGTTTTTTGTATTGGCGCCCGATGAAACGCATGACGAAGGTGGGTGTGCGTAGCTGAATATGCCTGAGACCTGGAACGATGTTCAGCATGCTCAGCCCGAACAGGATCAGAAAGACTCCGGCGCCGAGGGCGATGATTCCCCGCAGGGTGGGGGTAAAGGCGATGATCGCGCCCAGGGTGGCAAATGCCGCACCCAGGGTGGTATAGGAAAGCGTCTTGCCCAGCCCGTACCAGAAATGGGAGAGATAGGAGGGTCGGCCCAGTGCGCTGTCCTGGGTGGTATAGCTGAGGACCAATGCCCCACACATTCCCACACAATGGAAGCTGGTCATGAAGCCGGTCATCAGGGCCAATGAGTAACTCATTTGTGTCATCTGACCTTGATCATTGCCGTGACCACCCATCCGGGTGTCCAGGTAGACGATCAGCAAGATACCCAAGGATCCGAACAAAATTCCGGACCAGCGTTTCAGGGAAGATTTCATAGGGTTAGCGGTTGTCCGTAGCGGCAGTTCAAAAGCAGAAACTTTATAATCAAGCAAGAATCGTGCAACTGCGTTGTGTCCATGTGTGAAGAAGCCTTTTGGGGCCCAGTTCCCGGCTGGATATCGTTTTGGCTCTCTCCAGCCGAGCGGGCTGAAACATGGGGAGTGCATGCTGTGTTGTCTCGGAATGCAAGCGTATGGCCGGTTTCCCGCTGAAACAGGATGGCCAGCCCTGAACCTCGGAGGATGACAAGAAAGTGTGTGATCGATGACTTTGAGAGTGCGGCATATCACACAGTGGTGTGGGATATCACGCACTTTTAGTACTGAAACCGGATTACGTCCTGCTCATTGGGCTGCGATTCCTGCGGCTTTGTAGGATTGGCACATTCCATGCACACGGTAAGGGTATCGAACCTTCAAGCTGATAGAGGTGATCCCATGACCGATAAAGCCATTGCTCAGGTCTCCCATTCGCAACCGGCCTATGATACCGGGTCTTTGCTTTTGGGAACCACTCTGACTGTCGCTGCGTTGATCCTGGTGCCGGCCATGGCCAGCCGCATGGGCTTGGGGGCGGCGTTGACCGGGGCCATGCGTATGGCGTTGATGCGGGCCTCGAGCAGGGCCGTCAACAACGGCAAAGGCGAGGAATGTGGCGATGGAGGCGCCGGTTTCAGTTGTCATTGATGGATGTTTGGGAATCGGGCGAAGCGGGCATCCGAGCGATGCCCGCTTCGTTTTGTCGTGCAAATGATTTGCTAGAATCAACCACCGAGTCAAATGTTTTTTAAGGAACCTCGATATGAATGATACACGTGGTTGTGACCTGTGCGGTTTGCCGGTTGAGCTTCCCGATTTCCGCCTGGACACCAGCGGAGGCGTCAAGCAGTTCTGCTGTGAAGGGTGTCTTGGGATCTACCGGATGCTGCATGATGATGAAGTGGTTGAACAGGGAGAAGAGTCTTCCGGTTCGAATTGACGAAATGACGAAAAATAACTGCGGAGAGGGCCATGGCACACGTACACGGTGACAAGAAAAAGATGGTGGAACAGGCCGCCAAGGCGGCAATGAAGGGTTCCGGACCCCATGGACCCATGATGAACATGCCTCATGGCCCGATGATGGGGAGTATGCACGGCAGTATGGCAGGTCATGTGGCCAAGGGGGCTGCAGTTTCAGTGGGCGCAAAAACAGGAGGATCGTTGATGAAAAGACTGGCGCGTCATCCTTTATTGGTATTCGGCCTTGGCGTGGTGGCCGGCGTGGTGGTGTACAAGTACCGTAAACACATCATCTCCTCAGCGGTGGAAGCGGGGGAGAAGGGCAGGGATTTCATCCTTCAGCAGAAGGAGAATCTTGAGGATATCGTGGCGGAAACCCAGGAGGGAGGGGAAGAAAAATCCTGATGATTAGCCGCCAGATCGTTCTGCGCCACCGCATTCCGGGGTACGTACGTTTCCAGTTGCCCTCCGTTTTGTGCACGCCACAGGCCAGGGACGCTCTGCTTTCAGGATTGTGGGAGCTGGACGGGGTCTACCGGGCTCGCCTCTCGGGCAACAAGTTGTCGATCCGCTGGCACGAGGCCTTTTGTGATTTCGGCGATTTGGCGCGCCATCTGCACGCCATCGTCACCCGTCTGGAACAGGAGGGTCGGTTGACATCCACCTCGGCGGTTCAGCGCCGGCCTCTGTCCTTACGGCTCAAACAGGCCGCACCGGTGCAGTGGCTGCGCACCCGGCTCCAGGATGTGCGCGAGACCGTGACTGCTTTCGGTATCCTGGCCCGCCAGGGGCTGAAGCGGGGACCGAAGTTCCTGCAGGATCCCAACAAGCTGGCCTTTGAATTCGCCAACGACGTGCTGGTGCTGTATCTGCTCAAAGTGCACTGGCACCGCATCATCACCCATTGGATTCCCAATCCTGTCAAACACCGCTATGAATGGGCGGCGGTGTTCTATCTGACCTATCTGCTGGTGCGGTCGCGGCTGCCGAAATAAAAACAGGGACAGATCATGCCTGCACATTTCCAAGTCGTTCACCGGCTGCACCGGAGGATACGCATCGTTTCGCCGGTGCTCCGGGGCGATCCGGAAAAGACCTATCTGCTCGAGATCCTGCTTACCAAGCGGGAGGGGATCAAGCAAGTCATGGCGGTGCCGGAAATCGGCTCGGTGACGATGTGGTTCGATCCCCGGCAATTGCCCGCAGACAATCTGTTCAGGGTCTGTGACACCATTCTGGCCAACTTTGCGAACGCCAGGCCGCAACTGTTCGAATCCAGGCCGGTCGATCCCGACGCCCCAGAGATCGAGGCCCAGTTCGCGGTCGAGGGTATGACCTGCGCATCCTGTGCCCTGTTGATCGAGATGATATTGAGGCGTGATCCCAGAATCAGGAATGTCAGCGTCAATTTTGCCGCTGAGACCGCGACCGTGTGTGGCGCACTTTCCAAAGATGAAATCTACCATCTGGTGCAAAAGCTCGGCTACCACACCCAGCCCCTGGACACCCTGACCCAACGCAAGCTGCTGATGGAAAAGGAACGCCAGAGGATTGAGGAGACCCGCCGCCGCTTCGTCAGGGCCGCCCTGCTCAGTACCCCCGCCATCGTCATCGCCATGGTTATGCCCAAACGGCGGATCTGGCACTGGATCCAGTTCTTCCTCACCACCCCGGTTGTGTTCGGCAGCGGACGTCCCTTCTTCGACAAGGCTGCGGTCCTGGCCAGGCAGAAGTCGGCCAATATGGACACCCTGGTGGCCCTGGGCACCGGGGCCGCCTATGGTTACAGCGTGCCGGCCCTGCTGCTCGGCAGGCACATGGCGTTGTACTTCGAGGCCGCCGCCGGCATCATCACCTTCGTGCTACTGGGGCGGTATCTGGAGGAGAAGGCCAAGGGGCAGGCCCATGAGGCCATTTACAAGCTCATCGACCTGCAGCCCCAGACCGCCACCCGGCTCGAGGACGGACGCGAGGTGGTGGTCCCCATCGACGAGGTTCAGGAGGGGGACGTGCTGCTGGTGCGTCCCGGTGAACGGATTCCCACCGACGGCGAAGTGATCGAGGGCACCACCACCGTGGACGAGTCCATGCTCACCGGTGAATCCATGCCGGTGGTGAAGAACCCGGCGGATGCTGTCATCGGTGGCTGCATCAACGGTCCCGGCGCCTTCCGGATGAAGGCCACCGCCGTGGGGCCGGATACCGTGCTGGCCGGAATCGTGAATATGGTGGATCAGGCCCAGGCGGACAAGCTGCCGATACAGAAGACGGTGGACCGGATCTCTGCGGTGTTCGTCCCCGGGGTGCTGGCTGTCTCGGGGGCGACCCTTGCTGGCTGGTGGTGGGCCTCCAGCCGTTTCACCACCGCCCTGGGCAATGCCATCGCGGTGCTTTTGATTGCCTGCCCCTGCGCCCTGGGGCTAGCCACCCCGGCGGCGATCATGGTGGGCACCGGCCAGGCGGCGCGGCGCGGCATCTATATCAAGAACGGCGAGAGCCTGGAGCTGGCCGCCCATCTGACCGCGGTGATATTCGACAAGACCGGCACCATCACCGAGGGGCGGCCGGAGGTGACCGATTTCGTCCCCTTGCGCGACGACATCAACCCACAGGTCCTTCTGGCCTGGGTGGCTGCGGCGGAAGTCAACTCGGAACATTTCCTGGCCCGGGCCATCGTGGAGAAAGCGCGGCGGGAAGACATCGCCGTTCCCGCCGCCGCGGACTTCCAGGCACAACCTGGT
>CAYUPV010000064.1:0-12878 GCA_964445885.1 uncultured Methylococcales bacterium | reverse complement strand
ACTTAAAAGGAGACCTGACCAAGCAAAAGGGCGGCCGTAACGGACAATACCGTCGTGCGGTTGGGCAGGTGACGATAAAACGGTGTGGGGCTCCGATTGTGAAAGGGGCCTCCCCGCCACAAAAGCGACCTGTTTTGCCTTACGGCTGGCAATCCACCGCCCCTAAACAAAGGGACGGTGGATTCCACGATTCAAAAGGTACTGTTGTTCCAGCCCCAGAACTTGCGTGGGATGTCGATGAATTCGATATACACACGGTCAGGGGCAATGCTCAGTTCCTGCTGCAGGAATCCACAGATCGACTGGGCCAGAGGTTGAGTCTGGGTTTCAGGCAGACCGATACTTTTCAGTTGCACGTAGGCGGCCGGCTCCCGGTTGGCATCGAACATCAGCGCAGCATTGGGAATCACTTGAACCATGACATAACGTTCTGGTTTCCCCAATTCCTGTGCCAATTTCCGCGACGCTTGGGACAAAATATCGTCTACCTTGTCCTGATCCAGCCCGATATTGGTTTCTAAACGAAAGTAAGGCATTTTTTACCCTCCCGGCGATAACTGTGTTATTGAACCAGAAATTCGGTAAAGAAGATATCCTTCAACCCCTCGCTGTCAGAATATTGATCCAGAATCTTGCGAACCTCTTGTAAGGCGGATGCCCTCAGTTTCTCGCGCTCACTGACATCAGCGACCTGCTGTGGCGGAAGGTTGCTGAAAAGCATGATCAGGGTATGGCGAATCAAAGGAGTGTGTTTCTTTATCCGTTCAAGATTGTCTTCACCCCTGATCATCAATTGCAAATCGGCACTGAGATAATGACGACGGCCCGCCAGATTGACGACCAGTTTGGGTTTTATAGGCAGATATTCAATTTCCGGTGCATTTTTCTCCTCTTCATCCCCTTCCTCACCCGCCCAGAGGAAGGGAGAGAGCGACAAAAGAATGACGGTCCAACCCCAAATTAACCAACGCGTTTGTCTCATTTCGGACTCCTGATCAAATGAAACTTTGTTTCCCATAGTCCTGGCGCTCTGTGTTGCGAAAAACTGAATAAACCCCTGATGGAGTGCTAGATTGACTCCAGCTTTGGGTTGGCTCCAAATCGATTCTCTCCAGAGGTGCCGTCAATAACCATAAAAACCAGCAACACGATCGCACCAATGAGCGGAATCAGGGATATAAAAATCCACCATCCACTCCGGTCGGTGTCATGAAGTCTGCGAACCGTAAGGCCGATACTCGGGAGCAATACAGCCAGGGAATATATTCCACCCATCAATCCCACACCGGTCTCTGGATTGAAGGTACCGGCCAAATTGTCAATAAAGCCAAAAACGAATGTGATGATCAAGTTAAACAGGATGAAATACCAATATTCCTTTCGTCTCGCCCTCCCCCTGAAAACCGCGTATTTTTTTAACGCTGCCAGATACCATTTCATACTTACCTCCATTCATACCGAGACTGCGACATCACATTTAGCCTAAACAGGCATACCCCAAAGCAGCGCTATTGCCAATAGGAAACCCGAAGAGACGGACTTTCGGGCACAGCGAGAAAGGAATCGTGGTAAAGCCGACTCTTGTCGTTACTCCACGGTGACGGACTTCGCCAGGTTGCGCGGCTGATCCACATCGGTTCCCTTGATCACTGCCACGTGGTAAGCCAAAAGCTGCAATGGCACGGTGAAGATGACTGGCGACATCTCGTTTTCAGTGAGAGTGACAGTCAACACATGGGTATTCTCCTCGGGGGTCACATCCAGTGTTTCGTCGGCGAACACGATCAACTCCCCCCCGCGGGCCTTGACCTCCTGCAGATTGGATTTCAGTTTTTCCAACAGCGAGTTGTTGGGGGCCACGGCGATGACCGGCATTTCCGCGTCCACCAGTGCCAGGGGACCGTGTTTGAGTTCACCAGCGGGATAGGCTTCGGCATGAATATAGGAGATCTCCTTGAGCTTGAGCGCCCCTTCCATCGCAATGGGATAGTGACTGCCACGTCCCAGGAACAAGGCATGCTGTTTGTCGGCAAAGTGTTCCGAGAAAGCTCTGATCTGATCGTTCAATTCAAGTACATCCTCTACCCGTGCCGGCAATGAAAACAGCTGTGAAGCAATGCTTTTTTCCGTCACCCGGTCCATAGCGTGACGCCTTCCCAAAGCGATCACAAGCATCATCAAGGCCACTAGCTGGGTGGTGAACGCTTTGGTAGAAGCCACACCGATTTCAGGACCGGCCCGGGTCAACAACACCAGATCCGATTCGCGCACCAGGGAGCTTTCCATGACATTACAGATGGATAATGAGTGCTTCGCTCCCAGGCGTTTGGCCTCCTGCAGGGCAGCCAGGGTATCGGCAGTCTCTCCCGACTGGGAAATGGTGACCACCAGCGTGTCCGGCAACAGCACCGGATGGCGGTAACGGTATTCGCTCGCCACTTCCACATTGCAGGGTACACCGGCCAGAGATTCCAGCCAGTAGCGGGCCACCAGTCCAGCGTGATAACTGGTGCCGCAGGCTAGTATCTGAACTGCCCTGACCTGGTCGAACACTTCGGCGGCCCGGGTGCCGAAAGCGTTTTCGAGCAACTTCAGGCCGTTGAAACGGCCTTCCAGGGTTTCGGCGATCGCACGTGGCTGCTCGAAGATTTCCTTGAGCATATAATGGCGGTATTCCCCCCGCTCCACTGAGTCGAGATGTACTTCACTCTCTTTAACAGGCCTTTCCACTTCATGACCGCGTTCGTCAAAGATCCTTACCCCCTTTGGCGTAATCTCCGCGATATCGCCTTCCTCCAGGAAGATGAACCTTTGGGTGACTGGTAACAAAGCAGCGATGTCGGACGCGATGAAAAATTCCCCGATTCCCAAACCCACCACCAGTGGACTGCCGCGGCGGCAGGCAACCAAAGTATCGGGGTGAGAGGTACAGATCACTCCCAAGGCATAGGCACCCTCCAATTGTTTGAGCGCGGTCTGTACCGCCTCCACAAGGGAACCGGTGGATTGAAGCTGATCGTATACCGCATGGACGACCACCTCGGTATCGGTCTCGGAAGTGAAATCATGGCCGGTGGAGGATTGCTCACAACGCAACGCTTCATGATTCTCGATGATGCCGTTGTGAACCAGGGCCACCGTCCCCTTGCAGATATGGGGATGGGCGTTCTTTTCACTGGGAACTCCATGGGTTGCCCATCGGGTATGGGCGATGCCTATCTTGCCTTCGATGGGATCCTGTTCCAGCGCCTCCTCCAGCTCTACCACTTTGCCCTGTTTACGCCTCCGACGGAGTTCCCCGTGTTGCAGCACTGCAACGCCAGCCGAATCATACCCTCTGTATTCCAGCCTCCGCAGCCCCTCCACCAGGATAGGAACCACGTTTCTCTGGGCCACCGCACCAACAATACCGCACATGATTATCCACCTCTCTCAGGTAAGAGCGCTAACGGCTCAGCTGTTGAGCGGAATACGTTCTGAGCGGAGAATGCGCAGCATTCGAAGCTCAGGGCGGATTTCCGCTCCAACGGGTTGAAAGCCAGAGCGCGTAGCGCGGCGGCTTTCAACCCGGTGGAGTGTAGCGCAGCGGAACTCAACAGCTGAGCCGTTAGAATCTTGATTTAATGAACATATCACTGCAACTCTCAGCAACAACCCTCAACATTCGTTGCAACGGAAGTTGTACAGCCAAGGCCACACTTGCAGGAACATTAGCCACATCCCTTCCCATTATTTGGCTTTGCTATTAAATACAGTCTGATCAGGATCAGAGATCCGACCGGTAACATCCAGGGCAAGAACGAGATATAAGCGCCATCATTCATTTCTCCATCTGGCCCCCTTGCCAGCCCTGGATCCACACCTTCACGTAATATAGTATAGCCATCTCCTACCAGCTATTTCGGAGACAGTATACTCAATTCATGCCTTCCGCCGCGGTCCATTCATGCGGTGGAACCATAACAAAGTAAACATGATTAGGCATTAAACAGTAGGCCCGCACCTCTGTACCCACCGTTTTGCAAGTACATGACATCATTTCTATGTAGTTTTTGTAGTCCTCATCACAAAAAAACATCTCCATTCGGCGATTGCCACGCTGGATAATATGATGAGGAATGTTAGGAATAACTACACGAGCGATGCGCGCCATAGGAGCATCACCTTGTTCTTCAGGTCATTGTGATGAGTTGAAGTATCGGGTAATTATGGTTACCGTGAAAGATACATTTGGGCAGGGAGCAGGGCATTGGTTTTCGGGACGCCGTGAACCCGTCCATGGGGGCTCGGACCCCGGCCATCCAGGCCGGGGACGCCCTCAAACCAATACCCTGCTCCTTGCTTGGTTCTTTCATGCTACGGGGTGAAATGGTGATTTCATGGGTGTTACTGTCCCCGGATTTTCATGATTTCTTTTGCGGACGTTGCCAGTGATCGATGGTCACCTGCCTGCTCCGGCTGAGGGTCAGTTTCTCTTGCGGGGCATCGCGGGTGAGGGTGGAACCGGCACCGATGGTCGCGCCACGTCCGACCCGGACAGGCGCCACCAGTTGAGTATTGGAGCCGATGAAGGCGCCATCCTCTATGACGGTCTTGTATTTGTTGACGCCATCGTAGTTGCAGGTGATGGTACCGGCACCTATATTCACACTGGAACCTACCTCACTGTCTCCAATGTAACTGAGATGATTGATCTTTGAACCCTCGTCAATCGCCGATTTCTTGATCTCCACGAAATTCCCGATGTGGACCTCCTGCGCCAGCTCGGTCTGGGGACGCAGACGGGCAAAGGGACCGATCCGACATCCTGACCCGATACGTACACCGTCGATGACACAGTAAGGAAGGATTTCCACTCCGTCGCCGATCTCAGCATCCCGCATTACCACGCCAGGACCGATTTTGACCCGATCTCCCAGTCGGATCATGCCTTCCAGTATCACATTGACATCAATCTCCACGTCTCTGCCGACGCCCACAATCTCTCCCCGTAGATCGAAGCGGGATGGATCTCTGATCGTGACGCCCTGCGCCATCAAGTTATCCACCTGACGCTGCTGATACACCCGTTCCAACTGGGCCAGTTGCCGTTTGTCGTTGATTCCGGCCACTTCGTCAACATCGGCTCCGGTGGTCACCACCATCACCCCATCCTCCACAGCCATCGCGACGATATCGGTCAGATAATATTCCCCCTGGGCATTGTCATTGTCGAGCCGGTGCAACCAGGATCTCAGATGACGGGCGGAAACCGCAAGGATACCGGTATTCACCTCACAGATCTTTTTCTCCTCCCCAGTCGCATCCTTCTCCTCCACGATCTTCCTGACCTGTCCTTCAGAATCACGAATGATCCGGCCATAGCCTGAGGGGTCCTCCAGCCTGACAGTCAGCAGTCCCACCCCGCTCCTACCAATCTCGAGTAATTTTTTCAGGGTCTGGTGCCTCAGCAGTGGCACATCGCCGTAAAGAATCAGTACCTGACCGTCATCCAGATGGGGCAGGACCTGCTGAACCGCATGACCGGTTCCCAACTGCCGGTCCTGCTCTACCCAGTTCACCTTCCAGTCGGAGAAATGGCGTCTAACCATCTCACCTCCATGACCATAGACGAGGGTGAGTGAATCCGGCGACATGCTCGTTGCCAGTTCATGGACGTGCAGAAGCAGCGGCTTACCACCGATGGTATGAAGCACCTTGGGCAGCTCGGAACGCATCCGCGTCCCCTGCCCTGCGGCGAGAATCACGATGTTCAGGGACATATCCTCGTTTCCTTCCGGTCTGTGGGAATTCTATTTTAGAGGTTAGTTGAAAAAAAAAGGAAACACAAAACCCGCGGGGAGAGGGTTTCTCCCAACGGGCCCATGATATGAAAATGGATTGACTGCCTTATTTCTGGAAACTTCCCTTATTCTTCTTAAAGCGTTCCAGTACCTGCAACTGGCGGATGGCTTCTGCCAGTTCTGCCTGCGCCTTGGCATAGTCGATCTTGCCGGAACGATCCTTGAGCGCCTCTTCCGCCCGCTTTTTCACTTCCAGGGCGGCTGCCTCGTCGATATCCTTGGCCCGGATAGCGGTATCGGCAAGCACTGTGACGATATGGGGCTGTACTTCCAACAGGCCACCGGAGACATAGAAGGGCAGCTCCTCATTCGCGCTCACCTTGACCCGGACCTCACCGGGCACCAGACGCGACAGGAAAGGGGCGTGGCGGGGGGCAATACCCACTTCACCCAACTCAGCGGGAGCGAATACCATCTCAGCCTGCCCCGAATAGATCTCCTCTTCCGCGCTGACGATATCCACATGAATCATCATAGTCATGATTGACTGTCCTATGCTGCGATTTGCCTGGCTTTTGCCAGTGCTTCGTCGATGGTTCCCACCATGTAGAACGCCTGCTCGGGAATGTCGTCGTATTCACCGTCGACAATACCTTTGAAACCGCCAATGGTTTCCTTGAGGGGGACGTACTTGCCCGGTGCCCCGGTGAACACTTCCGCCACGAAGAAGGGCTGTGACAGGAAGCGCTGGATCTTACGCGCCCGCGACACGGTCAGCTTGTCTTCCTCCGACAGCTCATCCATTCCCAGGATGGCGATGATGTCGCGTAGTTCCTTGTAGCGTTGCAGGGTGGACTGGACGCTGCGTGCCACATCGTAGTGTTCGTGGCCGATCACCAGAGGATCGAGCTGGCGGCTGGTGGAATCGAGCGGATCGACCGCGGGATAGATTCCCAGTTCGGCGATCTGGCGTGACAGCACCACGGTGGCATCCAGGTGGGCAAACGTTGTCGCCGGGGACGGGTCGGTCAGGTCGTCGGCGGGGACATACACTGCCTGGATGGAAGTGATGGAGCCGGTCTTGGTGGAAGTGATACGTTCCTGCAGGATCCCCATTTCCTCCGCCAGGGTCGGCTGATAGCCCACCGCCGACGGCATCCGGCCGAGCAGCGCCGACACTTCGGTACCGGCCAGGGTGTAACGATAGATGTTGTCGATGAAGAGCAGCACGTCACGGCCTTCCTCACGGAAGTTCTCGGCGATGGTCAGGCCGGTGAGCGCCACCCGCAGACGGTTACCTGGAGGCTCGTTCATCTGACCGTACACCAGGGCCACCTTGTCGAGTACGTTGGATTCTCTCATCTCGTGATAGAAGTCGTTCCCCTCACGGGTCCGTTCCCCCACCCCGGCAAAGACTGAATAGCCGGCGTGCTCGATGGCGATATTGCGGATCAGTTCCATCATGTTGACGGTCTTGCCCACGCCGGCACCCCCGAACAGACCCACCTTGCCACCCTTGGCAAATGGACAGATCAGATCGATCACCTTGATGCCCGTTTCCAGCAGTTCTGTGGCGGGCGACTGTTCCTCATAGCTGGGGGGCTTGCGGTGGATGGGCCAACGTTCCTTCTCCCCGATGTCTCCTTTCTCGTCGATCGGCTGCCCCAGCACGTTCATGATCCGTCCCAGGGTCTCTGTGCCGACCGGCACCGAGATCGGTGCTCCCGTGTTGGATACGGCCATTTCGCGACGCAGGCCATCGGTACTCCCCATGGCTACCGTCCGTACCACCCCGTCACCCAGCTGCTGCTGGACTTCCAGGGTCAGATCGGCTTCCTCCACCTTCAGGGCGTGAAAGACCTTGGGCAGGGACTCGCGGGGAAATTCGACGTCGACCACCGCGCCGATGATTTGAACGATCTTACCCGAACTCATGTGATGTTCCTCTTGGAGTCTGTTTGATTGTCATTCGATTATTGGATGGCCGCAGCCCCGGAAACGATTTCCGAGATTTCCTGAGTGATGGCGGCCTGACGGGCCTTGTTGTAAAGCAGTTGCAGTTCGTCGATGAACTTGCCTGCGTTGTCGGAAGCGCTTTTCATCGCCACCATACGTGCCGCCTGTTCACAAGCCTTGTTCTCCACCACGGCCTGGTAGACGACCGATTCGATATAGCGCAGCATCAACTGATCCAGTACCTGTGGCGCCTCCGGCTCATAGAGGTAGTCCCAATGGTGCTTGAGGACGTCCTCTTCCTCCTCCACCTCGATAGGCAGAACCTTCTGGATGACCGGCTTCTGGGTCATGGTGTTGACGAACTCGTTGTACACCAGGTGAATCTCGTCCAATTCACCTGCGTCATATTTGTCCAGCATCACCTTGACTACGCCGATGACATCCTCGAGGCGCGGGGTATCCCCCATCTGGGTCACCTGGCCCACGATGTCGGCTCCGACACCGGAAAAGAACGACACACCCTTCTGGCCCATCACGCTCAATTCCAATGTGTGACCACTCTCTGCCCAGACTCTCAGTCGCCGCAGCAGACCGCGGAACAAATTGGCGTTCAGTCCACCACACAGGCCACGGTCGGTGGATACCAGGATGATCCCGCTACGTTTGCCTTCCCTCGGTTCCAGATAGGGGTGGCGGTATTCCGGATGAGCATGGGCCAGATGGCGGATGATCTGGCGGATGCGCTGGGAATAGGGACGGGTCGCCTGCATCCGCTCCTGGGTCTTGCGCATCTTGCTGGCGGCGACCATCTCCATGGCCTTGGTGATCTTCTGAGTATTCTTGATACTCGAGATCTTGGTGCGGATCTCTTTGCCTACTGCCATGGCCCCTTACCAGGTATGGGTGGATTTGAACTTTTCGATGGCCTCACGCAACCTGGCGGCAATCTCATCGTTGTAGTTGCAGGTCTCGTTGATCTGTGCCAGGAAATCCCCGTATTCTGCCTTGATGAAATCCTGCATTGCGGCCTCGAAGTCCTGCACCT
The DNA here is from genome assembly GCA_964445885.1 of uncultured Methylococcales bacterium. Classification (GTDB taxonomy): domain Bacteria; phylum Pseudomonadota; class Gammaproteobacteria; order Methylococcales; family Methylothermaceae; genus Methylohalobius. The sequence continues at coordinate 4,094 of CAYUPV010000064.1, read as the reverse complement.
TGTTCACCGGAATATCATCGAGATACCCCTCGTTGGCGGCAAACAGCGACACCGCCTGTTCCGCCACTGACATGGGCCGGAACTGGGGCTGCTTGAGAAGTTCGGTGACCCTCTGGCCGCGTTCGATCTGCTTGCGGGTCGCCTCGTCCAGATCGGAAGCAAACTGGGCAAAGGCCGCCAGTTCCCGGTACTGAGCCAGGTCCAACCGGATGCCACCTCCCAGTTTCTTGATGATCTTGGTCTGGGCGGCACCCCCCACACGGGACACCGAGATCCCGGGATTGACCGCCGGACGGATGCCGGCATTGAACAGGTCGGATTCGAGATAAATCTGGCCGTCGGTGATCGATATCACGTTGGTGGGGACGAAGGCCGACACGTCCCCCGCCTGGGTTTCGATGATGGGAAGCGCGGTCAGGGATCCTGTCCTGCCCTTGACCTCGCCATCCGTCAGCTTTTCCACTTCGTCGGCATTGATCCGTGCCGCCCGTTCGAGCAGCCGGGAATGAAGGTAGAACACGTCTCCAGGATAGGCTTCGCGTCCCGGTGGACGGCGCAGCAACAAGGAGACCTGACGATAGGCCCAAGCCTGTTTGGTCAGATCGTCGTAGACGATCAGGGCATCCTCGCCGCGATCACGGTAATACTCGCCGATGGAACAACCGGCGTATGGGGCGATGAACTGGAGTGCCGCGGACTCGGCCGCGGTCGCGGCCACCACAGTGGTGAATTCCATCGCTCCCTGCTCTTCCAGCTTGCGCACGATGTTGGCGACGGTGGACTGTTTCTGCCCCACCGCCACATAGATGCATTTCACGCCGCTGCCTTTCTGGTTGATGATGGTGTCGACGGCGATGGCGGTCTTGCCGGTCTGACGGTCGCCGATGATCAGCTCACGCTGCCCCCGGCCGATCGGGATCATGGCATCGATGGATTTGAGACCGGTCTGTAGCGGCTGATCCACCGACTGACGGGCGATCACCCCCGGGGCGATCTTCTCGATGGGGGAGAAATGATCGGTCTCGACCGGTCCCTTGCCGTCGATCGGGCGCCCCAGGGCGTCCACCACCCGGCCCAGCATGGCTTCACCCACCGGTACCTGGAAGATCTTGCCGGTGCAATTAACCGAGTCCCCTTCCGCCAGGTGCTCGTAGGCACCCATCACCACCGCGCCGACCGAGTCGCGCTCCAGGTTCAGGGCCATGCCGAAGGTGTCGCCTGGAAACTCCAGCATTTCACCGTGCATGACGTCTTCCAGGCCATGGATACGTACAATGCCATCGGTCAGACCGACAATGGTTCCTTCGGTGCGTGATTCCACGCCCGCTTCAAATTCCTTGATCTTTTGTTTGATCAGATCGCTGATTTCTGCAGGATTCAGTTGCATAATTCTTTTCTCACTCTAGCTGTAGAGTCTTTTTGCCATACGTTCCAACCGGCCCCGTACCGAGCCGTCGATCACCTTGTCTCCGGCACGAATGATCACGCCGCCGATCAATCCCCTGTCCTGATCCACTTGCAGGTGAACCTTCTTGCCCAGATGTTTTTCCAGGGCACTGATCAGTTTTTCCTGATCTTCTTCGGTCAGGGGATAGGCCGTGGTTACCTTGACGTCCACATAGCCTTCGTGCCCGGCCCGATAGGATTCGAACAGTTCCCGAATCTGCCCCACCAGATCAATACGGCCGTTGTGGACCAGCAGCCTGATAAAATTCTCGCCACCTTTGTCAAGATAGCCTTTGCCGACGTCGAACAACACCCGTAGAAATTCCCCTTTGGGGACATTGGGATTCTGTGCCATCCATGCCAGTTCTTTGTCCCCCATGGCGGTTGCCAGGAACTCCAACGTCCTCGACCACTGTTCCAGGTTGCCCTTTTCCAGAGCGAGCTTGAACACCGCTTCTGCATAGGGTCTTGCCAATGTCGTCAATTCACTCATGACGCCCGTTCCAGTTGCCTGCCCACACCTTCCAGAACCTCACGGTGTTTGTTCTCGTCGATCTCCTCCTGCAATATCTGCTCGGCCGCCGTCACCACCAGTTGGGCCACCTGCTCCCGTAACCCTTCCCTGGCTCGCTGTACTTCTTGTTGGATCTCCGCCTTGGCGGCATTGATCAGGCGTTGCCCTTCCTGGCGAGCGGTTTCCTTGGCATCTTCGACGATCTCGTTGGATCGCTTCTGGGCTGCGTTGATGATGTCGTTGGCCTGTTCCTTGGCTTCGAGAATCACTGTCTTGGCCCGTTGCTCGGCCAGTTCCATCTCGTGCTTGCCCCGTTCGGCAGCGGCCAGACCCTCGGCGATCTTCCGCTTGCGCTCTTCCAGCGATTCCATCAGGGGCGGCCACACGTACTTCATGGTGAACCATACCAGAAGCGCAAACGTGATCATCTGCCCCAGGAGGGTAATGTTAATACTCACAAACCCAAGCCTCGTTCATTCGTTGATTTTCGTTCACTCCCAAACCGCCTCAAAGGCAACAAGGCCGTCTCAGCCCCCAGTGATGGGCGACAGGAACGGGTTGGCGAACGTGAAGAACAGGGCCATGCCGACACCGAACATGGTCACGGCGTCCAACAGGCCGGCGACGATGAACATCTTCACCTGCAGCATGGGGACCATTTCCGGCTGGCGCGCCGCGCCTTCCAGAAACTTACCGCCCAGCAGGCCAAAGCCGATGGCGGTTCCCAGAGCACCCATGCCCAGGACCAGACCCACGGCAATGGCTGTCAAGCCTTGAATGTCAGCGATCAGAGCCAAGTTTTCCATTATTTCCTCCGTTGTGTTGAAAAAAACAAAATGATTGATTTTTTAATGGGATGCATGCGCCATGCTCAGATAGACGATAGTCAGCACCATGAAGATAAAAGCCTGCAGAGTGATGATCAGGATATGGAATATCGCCCAGGGAAAACTCAAGAACGGTTGCAGATACCAAGGCATCAGCGCAATCAGAATGAAGATCAGTTCCCCGGCATACATGTTACCGAACAGTCGCAGAGCCAATGAGACCGGTTTGGCGAACTCCTCCACCAGACGCAACAGCAAATTGAAGGGAATGAACCAGACGCCAAAGGGGTGGAGAAGGATGTCCTTGGTGAATTCCCAGGGCCCCTTCACCTTGAAACTGTAAAACATGATCAGCCCGAACACGGTAATCGACATGGCGAAGGTGGCGTTCAGATCTGTGCTCGGCACGACCCTCAGATAAGGGGTCCCTTCCAGCGCGGCGATGATAGGTAGAAGATCCACCGGAAGCAGATCCATGGCGTTCATCAGGAACACCCAACAGAAGATCGTCAAGGCCAGGGGAGCGATCAATTCGTTGCGGCCGTGAAAAGTATCCTTGACCTGTCCATCGACGAATTCGATCAGCATCTCGGCAAAATTCTGGATCGGTCCCGGGACACCGGAAGTGGCCCGCTCCGCTGCATATTTGAACGTCAGCACGAAAGCCAGCCCCAGTACCGCCGAGAAAAACAGGGTATCCAGATGAAAAGTCCAGAACCCATCTCCCGCGTGCAAAGGGGTCAAATGGTGAACGATATACTCGGTAGCACTCTTAGCTGCCATGACTCCTCACATCGTATTCTTATCCAGCAGCAGGGCGAACCAGAAAACGCCCAACACTGCCACAAAACTTGTAAACAAAGGCATAAAGCTGATGTTTGGCAATCGGAAAACCAGAACAAACAGCACGGCGGTCAGGATCAGTTTGACCACCTCGCCCACATAGAACCCGCGCATGATCCGCTGGGGATCATTGCCCTGGTCATGGCTGATCTTGAGTGCGAAGTAGACATTGGGTATGAAGGCGATCAATCCCCCCAATCCGGCGGATCTCGCCGCCTGCCAGCCGAACAGGACCAGCCCCCCAACAAAGATCACTGTCAGCACCGCCATCTGCATGCAGAGAATCCTGCTCACGGCGGCAGCAATGTTCATTGCCATCGTTTTCCCCGCACACACAAGCCAGGGATTCTATCGGCCAACCCAGACAAAATCAAGCAGAATTACCGACTTACAGTGATTCTGATCTGGCTTCTTAACCCAAGTTTAACACCCCAAAATATAACTTATTTATAATCAGTTATTTG
>CAYUPV010000063.1:0-12979 GCA_964445885.1 uncultured Methylococcales bacterium | reverse complement strand
CCACCAAAGCCCTGGACAAAATTCGCGGCCAGGTGGCCCGGCATACCCTCATGCTCGACGGAAGGAAGGTGGCACTGCCCACTTTCTCGGCCGGTGTGGCTCTTTATCTCGTCAATGAACCCATCGAGGATTTCATCGAGCGCGCTGATCAGGCACTTTATCGGGCCAAGCAGACCGGGCGGAACAGGACCGAAATCGCAGACTGATTCAGCGTTGCTGATGTTCGAGCTGGTAACGAAGCCTGGCCAGATCCGCATCCAGTCTTCGCAAACGTGTGCCACAGCGGAGCCAGTACCCGGCTGCTGCGACCGTCACCAGAACAAACGATGCCAAGCTGAAATACAGCAAATTTTCCAGTCGGGCGATCTTGGTCAACAAAACCGGCTCGACGGTCCCACTGCCAAGATTTGTCACCGCAGAAGACGAAGCCCCCAATGACCCGGTGGGTGGTGCTGTTGTCACGGGAAGGCGGGGATTGGTCTGTTTGGACAGGGTCCGAATATCCTCACGGATGGACTGGATCAATTCCAGATCCTGTAGCCCGGCACGTCCCAGGCGAATACGCTGCTCCAACTCTTCGAGCTTGACGCTGAGCGTTTGGGTCAAAGCGCTGCCAAGCTGCTGTTGCAACCGGGTCAGCTCACGGTTGAGTTGCTCGACCTGGGTGGAATGAAAGGTCTCCCCCCCGGAGGATGAGGGCGGCCCTCCACTCTGGCCCTTCGGCAACCACGATTGCAGAATAGGTTGTTTGAAATACAACAAAGCTGCGAGCCACAATAGAAAGAACGCGCTCAAACCGGCAATCAGGCGACGGGCGAAACGGTTCTGTTCCTCCACTGCCACGCGCGCCAGGAACAGAGCATCACTTTGTTCCACGGAATCTTCAGAGATTTGTTTCATTTTTTTCTCCATACTACCTCCCCTTTTTTCAGCCATGGGGACCCGCGAAGGGGACGTACCAATATGGCAAATCAACCCATAATGGTCAATATGTCTCTACGAGCCTCACGCATCAACCGTTTCATTTCCATCACCGCCTTCGTCAAGCCAGTCAAGACGGCGCGGGCGACGATGGCATGACCGATGTTCAACTCTACAATTTCAGGAATTCGGGCGATCGCCTCCACATTGTGGTAATGGATGCCGTGTCCAGCATTGACCTGCATTCCCAAACTGTCACCCAGACGCGCTGCCTGTCGTATCTGTTGCCATTCCCGCTCGCGGTTCCCTCTTTTCGCCTCCGCATAGCAGCCAGTATGGAGTTCAATGACGGGGGCACCGGCACGCTGGGCCGCTTCGATCTGAATGTCGTTGGGGTCGATAAACAGGGAGACTTCAATCCCGCTCTCCCCCAGCGACTCGCAGGCAGCTTTGACCCGTTCGAATTGCCCGGCCACATCGAGCCCCCCTTCGGTCGTCAATTCCTCACGCTTTTCCGGAACCAGACAACAGGCATCCGGCTTGATATCCCTGGCGATTCCAATCATCTCGTCGGTGACCGCCATTTCCATGTTGAGATGGGTTTGGATCACTTCACGCATCAGGTGCAGATCCCGATCCTGAATGTGGCGTCGATCCTCTCTCAGATGCGCGGTAATCCCATCGGCGCCAGCCTTCTCGGCCAAAAGCGCCGCTTCCACCGGCACGGGATAAGTCGTCCCCCTCACTTGCCGCAGGGTGGCGATGTGATCGACATTGACTCCCAAAAGTATCGGTCTGAACTTCATGTTTACCTTGATTGGTGCAAAAACAGCTGCCGGCTCCTGAGGGGGCGCCCCTGCATATGATGATCGATCAACAAACGCAGCAGACGCTTGGCCTCACGCCGCACCTCCAAGGTATTCAGCCTACCCTGGCGAAGAGCCATCAAAGTGCGGCCATACAACCAGCCCTTGCTGTCCAACAGCGGACCCCGTTCCGGCTCATAGCGATATCGCAGTTCCGCCACGATCGCATCGTCATATTCTACCTCATGATCGAGCACTGGGGCGTATCCGATTGCTTCCAGCAGCCGGAGTTCGAAGCGGCGCAGGCACACCTCCAGATCCTGGCTCTGGGAAAGGCTCTCCAGAGCATGGCGATAGTCATCGAATAGAGGGGGATGGGGATCGTCACGAGCCAACAGACAACTGAGCAACTCGTTGACATAGAATCCACAATAGAGTGCTGTCCCTTGCAAGGGGAGCATGGGGGCAAGAGGATCGGCGTCGATCAGCGTTCCGAGTTCCCCCCTTTTTCGCCAGCGCAGCAGTAGAGGTTGCAGAGGCTGGAGTGGGTAGTTCTTTTTGCCTCGCCGCGCCCCTTTGGCCAGCAGAGCCACTTTGCCGCATTCGCGGCTAAAGACTTCCAACCATAGACTGGTTTCCCGCCAGGGACGGCGATGGAGGATATAGGCCTGATACCACGTCACAAGACAAAACCTGGGGCGAGTGACCAACCGGCCCCTACAAGCGAATTAAATATATTTTCCCGTTGGGCAGATTTCGCCCCCCCCTTGACTCTGACCCCGTTCCAACGAGGTGATCCAGATCTCCTGTCTTAATCGGCGTAACCCAGCTGTTGCAATAAACGCTCGTCATCAGACCAGCCTTTTTTGACCTTTACCCAGAGGTTGAGATAGAGTCGCCTCCCCAACAGGTCCTCAAGTTCCAGCCGCGCCTGTTGCCCCACCTTCTTGAGCAGCTCACCCTTACTGCCAATGACGATCCGTTTCTGGCCGTCCCTTTCCACCCAGATGATGGCGTAAATATGGGTGATTCCTCCTTCTTCCTTGAATTGATCGATCTCCACCATCAGGCGGTGGGGTACTTCGTCCCCCAGATATTGGAGCAACTTTTCACGAATGATCTCGGCGGCGAAGAAACGTTCCGGCTTATCCGTCAACTGGTCCTCGGGATAGATGGGCGGGCCTTCAGGTAAGTGACCGATGATGGCCTGCTCAAGTGTTTCCGTATTGCTCCCATCGAGCGCCGAAATGGGCACGACGTCAGCAAAGGAAAATTTCTCTGCCGCCTCGGCCATCAAGGGCAACAGGCTTTTCTTATCCTTGATCCTGTCCACCTTGTTGATCGCCAGGAGCACCGGCACATCCACGCTCTGCAGCTTCTCCAGCACCCCGTGATCGTCGCCTCTGAACCCTTTACCATCGATCAGCCACACCACCAGATCCACCCCCGTCAAGACAGCACTGGCAGCCTTGTTGAGATAACGATTCAGGGCCCGGGAGGAGGCGCGATGGATACCCGGGGTATCCAGAAACAGGATCTGTGCCTGGTCCGTGGTCTTGATTCCCAGAATCCGGTGGCGAGTGGTTTGAGGTTTCGATGAAACGATACTGATTTTCTGCCCCAGCATCCGATTGAGCAAAGTGGACTTGCCCACGTTCGGACGTCCGATCAATGCCACGTATCCGCTTCTCATAATTCCTTGCCGAACTGTTCAGACAATGTTTTCAAGGCGGCAGCGGCAGCCCGCTGCTCCGCCTGTTTGCGCGAACTCCCTTTACCTTGGCGGGGAGTGTCCAAAAGGACCACGTGGCAGACTACCGTAAAAATCCGATCGTGGGGAGAGCCTTGCTGAGTAATCAATTCATAACGGGGAAGGGGTAACCCCCGGGCCTGGAGCAGCTCCTGCAGACGGGTCTTGGGATCCTTCTGCCAATTGCCCGCTTCCAAGGCTACCAGTTTGTCAGCAAACAGCTTCAAAACCCAATGACGGCAGGCTTCGATTCCCTGATCTTCCAGGATGGCTCCAATCAGCGCTTCCAACGCATCGGATAAGATGGAGTCGCGGCGGAAACCACCGCTCTTCAACTCCCCCGATCCCAGAATGAGCCAGTCACCCAACGCCTGTTGGCGGGCCAACTGTGCCAGAGCGGTCTGATTGACAAGACTGGCACGCATGCGACTGAGTTCCCCCTCCTTGGCCTTTGGGAAACGCTGAAACAGCTCCTGGGCAATGATGAACCCCAAGGCGGCATCACCCAGGAATTCGAGCCGTTCGTTGTTGCGGGATCCGGCACTTCGATGGGTGAGTGCTTCCTGAAGGAGTTCAGGATCGGAGAAACTCAGATCCAGCCGCCGCAACAGCCTTGTCAGATCCGACCTCAATTCCCTCCGACCTCAATTTGATCGTCGAAATCAGCAATAACACTGAGGTTGCCGAACAGGGGTTTTTCGACGGAATAGGTCACCGACACTTTGACCAGGCCGTCTTCCTTCAAGACCAGGATGTCCTCGGGTGTCACATGATCCACCATATTGATATCCAGGTGCTTTTCCAGGGTATTCCGGATCTGGCGGCGCGATTTGCTGGCCAGATCCGATGTCTGCTGGAGCGATTCGAGGGAGCTGAGCACCTTGTAGTGCTCCAGGTAGATGGGTAGAATTTTAAGCGTGAGCAGGGTGAAAAATCCGATCAGAATCAGGATTATCAGGAGACCGATCAGGGTGATGCCGGATTGGCGTGTGGGGTGAATCATTACTGCAATACCGTTCCTATGCGGTCAAACACAACGCCGAGATTGCCAGGCTCCCAGTGCATCCAGATAAAGAAGGCCCTGCCCACCAGATTGGCTTCTGGCACCGGCCCCCAGTAACGGCTGTCGTTACTGTTGTCGCGGTTGTCACCCATGACGAAATAATGCCCCTTGGGAACCACAAATTCACCTTCCATCGAGGGACGACCCTCCATGATCAGGATCTGGTGTTTGGCTTTACCCAACGTCTCTTCGTACATCAGCGCACCGTTGTAGCGCTGGTTGTCTCCCACCCCGACATAGCGGCCGAGGGGTTTCAACGCGACCGGTTCACCGTTGATATACAATTTTTTATTATAGTAGGCGATCCGATCCCCCGGCAGGCCGACCACCCGCTTGATATAGTCCACGGATGGATCGTTAGGATAACGGAATACCACGATATCACCGCGTTCGGGCTCGGACAACTCGACGACCTTGGTATGCGCCACCGGCAGACGAAGGCCATAGGTGTATTTATTGACCAGGATGAAATCACCCACCAGCAACGTGGGCATCATGGAGCCCGAGGGAATCCGGAAGGGCTCCACCAGAAACGATCGCAACAGCAGGACGATCAGCAGCACCGGGAAGAACGAGTGAGCGTACTCCACTATCAAGGGCTCTGCCTCGCCCTTTTTGCCGTTTTTCTTGACCCATAGCAGCCATCCACCCCAAATCGCTCCAGACACCACCGTGCCGAGAAGCAGAAAAAACTCGAAATCGAAATCCATCTTGTTATTGTCCTTAGGAGTCTTGTTTGACTTTTAAGACCGCCAGGAAGGCCTCCTGGGGGATCTCCACCTTACCCACTTGTTTCATCCGTTTTTTACCCGCTTTTTGCTTTTCCAGCAATTTTCTTTTGCGGGTAATATCGCCACCGTAACATTTGGCCGTGACATTCTTGCGCAAGGCCTTGACATTGGAACGGGAGATGATCTTGGAACCAATCGCCGCCTGGATCGCCACGTCGAACATCTGCCGGGGAATCATTTCCTTCATTTTCTCCACCAATTCCCGGCCACGGGCCTGGGCCATGTCCTGATGGACGATCAGGGAGAGGGCATCGACCCGTTCGCCGTTGATGAGGATATCGAGTTTGACCATCGGCGCGGCCTGGAATCGCTTGAATTCATAATCGAAGGAGGCATAACCCCGACTGACCGACTTGAGACGGTCGAAAAAGTCGAGTACGACTTCACTCAAGGGAAGTTCGAAGTTCAAAGCCACCTGATTACCCAGATATTGCAGGTTCTTCTGTACCCCGCGTTTCTCGATACACAACCCGATCACCCCTCCCAGATAGTCCTGCGGCACCAGGATATTGGCTTCGATGATCGGTTCCCTGATTTCCTCGATATGGTTGACCGGCGGCAGTTCGGAAGGGTTGTCAATCGTGAGCACTTCCCCCTTGGTATCCAGCACCTCATAGATGACCGTGGGAGCCGTGGTGATCAGATCCAGATCGTACTCGCGCTCGAGTCTTTCCTGCACGATTTCCATGTGCAGCATCCCCAGGAACCCACAGCGAAAACCAAATCCAAGCGCCTGAGAGGTTTCCGGCTCGAATTGCAGCGCTGCATCGTTGAGGCGTAGTTTCTGCAATGCTTCACGCAGGTTTTCGTAATCGTCGGAACTGACAGGATAGAGCCCGGCGAAAACCCGCGGCCGCACTTTCTGAAAACCAGGCAGGGCCTCATCGCAGGGCCGGTCGGTGACGGTGATGGTGTCCCCCACCGGAGCACCGAAGATATCCTTGATACCGGCCACCACGAAACCCACTTCGCCCGCCCGGAGGGCGTCCTTCTGGGTTCGTTTTGGCGTAAAAACCCCTACCTGATCTACTGGATAGCTCTTGCCAGTAGACATCACGGTGATCTTCTGGCGCCTCGACAAGGTACCATTGATCACTCGCACCAAGGACACCACCCCCAGGTAATTGTCGAACCAGGAGTCGATGATGGAAGCCTGCAGGGGCGCTTCGGGATCGCCTTGTGGAGGGGGGATCTTGGCCACGATCTGCTCCATGACCTCATTGACTCCCTGTCCGGTCTTGGCGCTGATCTCGAGTGCTTCGTCGGCCGGGATTCCGATGATCTCCTCGATTTCTTGCTTGACCTTTTCCGGCTCGGCCGAGGGAAGGTCCACCTTGTTGAGGACCGGAACCACTTCCAGCCCTTGATCGATCGCGGTATAGCAATTGGCCACCGTCTGCGCCTCCACCCCCTGGGCGGCATCCACAACCAGGAGGGCACCCTCGCAGGCGGCCAGGGAACGGGAAACCTCATAGGAAAAATCCACGTGGCCCGGAGTATCGATGAAATTGAGCTGATAGGTCTGGCCGTCCTCGGCGGTATAATTCAAGGTCACGCTCTGGGCTTTGATGGTGATGCCACGTTCACGCTCGAGGTCCATGGAATCGAGTACCTGTTCGGCCATTTCACGTTGCGTCAGACCGCCGCAGATCTGAATGAAACGGTCGGCCAGGGTCGATTTTCCGTGGTCGATGTGAGCGATGATGGAAAAATTTCGAATATGCTTGAGATCAGTCACTTTTTCCTGATTTTCCTGGGTCCTTGCGGGGTTTGATTGCCATAAACAGTGAGCCGTCACCTCGCTTCACCAAAAGAGCCACCGGCTTTCCGGGAGGCAACTCGGCGATACGTTTCTTGAGATCGGCAACGTTGTGGATCGGCTGCCTGCCCAGACGCACGAGAATGTCTCCGGCCCGGATGCCCGCTTCACGTGCGGGGCCTGAATACAGGTGGCGCACCTGTACCCCCCCTCGCAGCCCCAAACGCTCACGGTCCTCTTTGCTCAGATCGGCCACCGCCAACCCCAGGGAAGGAATCTTGACCGTTCCTGGTTCCAGCACCTCACCGACCTCCTGGGACTCCTCCTGCTCTGGCAATTGACCGATTTTGACTTTCAGGACCCGCACTTTCCCTTCTCTCAGCACCTTGATCGGCACCACTTTGCCCACCGGGGCCACTCCGACCAACGGCGGCAACGCTGAAGAGATCTCGATAGTATGGCCCGCATATTCTATGATCACGTCTCCCACCTGCAGCCCAGCCGCCGCTGCCGGACTGCCTGGTATCACCTGAGCCACCAAAGCGCCATGCGGTCTCTTCATACCGAAGGATTCAGCCAGCTCACGGGTTACATCCTGGATCTGAACTCCCAGCCAGCCGCGGATGACCTTGCCATGTAGTTTGAGTTGCTCGACGACTTCCAGCGCGATATCAATGGGAATGGCAAACGACAACCCCATGAATCCACCAGTACGGCTATAGATCTGTGAGTTGACACCGACCACTTCGCCTTCCATGTTGAAAAGAGGTCCGCCGGAATTCCCCGGGTTGATCGCCACATCCGTCTGAATGAAAGGAACATAACTGTCCCCAGGCAGACTCCTTCCCTTGGCACTGACGATACCAGCGGTCACCGAATGGTCGAAGCCGAAAGGTGAACCGATGGCAACCACCCATTCACCCACTTTCAGCGCCTTGGACGACCCCATCTTCACCACCGGCAAATGCTCTCCTTTCACCTTCAACAGAGCCAGATCACTGCGCAAGTCGGAGCCAATCAACTTGGCGGTCAATTCACGCCGATCCTGCAGGCGAACGATGATTTCGTCGGCACCTTTGACCACGTGGTGATTGGTGACGATATAACCATCCGGGGAGACGATGAAACCGGAACCCAGCGAGCGGGTTTCCTGGGGCCATCCCCGCTGGCCAAAGAAGTGCTTGAGCAGATCCTCCAGGGGAGATCCCTCGGGAATCTCCAATCCCTCCGGGAGTTGTGGCTCCAATGGCGGCTCGATTTTCTTGGTGGTACTGATATTGACTACCGCGGCGCTGGTCTTTTCCACCAGATCAGTAAAATCGGGCAGACGCCCCGCCCATCCCTCTCCAGCGAGCAGCGCTGGCAAAAAAATCCAGCAAAAGGCCTGAATGAGTTTCCGTTGCATGGATCTCGATCCTGAAAGATTCAATGCGGTCAAAGGACCACTATTACACACACCTTGGCGGACCGAAGCCCGCCAAGAACGAAAAAACGTGAATTGTCATTATCTATGAGTCTAGAAGAAACTCATTCTTCTTCACGTAGCCCTTCACCAATCATGCGCACAGTAATCATGGGAACGTCACCCACGACGGTGATGACATGACCTTTGATACTGCGTCTGAAGACGCTGACGCTCCCCCGTTTCAAGTTTCCAGGATCGAGATCCACCCCACTATGTTCTCTGATATAGACCGACACCGCAGTCAATCCGTCACTGATCAGGATATGGTCCACCGGCCCCCCCTCGTTGGCCTCCGTACGCCGGCTGCGGTGAAGCTCTTTGAAGCCCTTGGGCAAACGTGTCAATTGCCAGCGTCTATCCAGTTTCTTTTCCTGGTGTTTCAGGATCTTCCAATCCTTGTGACTGGTTGGGTCGTCAGTGTCATGTTGCACCCTTCTCCCCAACTTGAGATCGGTCACGGCAAAGGATTCAAGCGTATTTCCCTGCTGATCCAACAATTCGAACTTGAGTGGCAAATGAGTTGCCCCATCGAGCCAGATCCTGCGGCCATAACGATACTTATCCAGGGGCCGAATGAGAATCTCCTGACTGGGACGACCCACCGTGTGCCCCTGCCGGCCCATTTCCACGCGGTAATAAAGTTCCTGCCCGCCCCATTGCGACGGCACGGCAGTGAACAGGGAATCCGAACGGTTATGATATTCGACCAGGGTTCGCCTGTCAGGAAAATAACAGGTAACCTTATCCGCTTCGCGCACCACTTTACGCAAAGGATCACTCAAGGACTGCAAGTGTTCGTAGATGACGCCGTCCCGAACCTGATGGGCGAGCCGAAACAACCGGATCCGGTTGTCACGGCTGTATACCACAGTCGCCTGATAATCGAGGTGCTGCATCGACTCGATCATGGCATTGAGCCATTGCCGTGCATTCTGGGGCGTTACCTCCTCAGCGACCGTTATCAGGCTGCACACCAGGCACAGCCAACCCAAGCCCAAACGACTCCAGCCATGCTTCATCTCAGTGATTGCCATAGCTGATGATTCGGGCATAACTCAACATGTGCTGGGGACCTGCCTGATAGAGGCTGTCCTCGCTGTGCACGAGCAGAAAGTCGTCCATAAGAGATGTGTCAGAAGGGGGGGGGGATTCGAGGAGAGGTACGGGTGTTGGTTTCTCTCGGGTGGAGGCAACTTCAAGCGTGGTCTTTTGGATATTCCCTGCCACCATCATCGGCGTCGTATCGATTGGATTGAGTGGAAGCGCTTGTTGATCTTGCAACAGTACCACCACTACGACCGCTGCCGCCAATGCCATGGGGATGACAAACCATAAATTGAAATGGAACTTGTCTGGTTTCCTGGAGGATTGCTCAACCTGCTCGTCCTGAGGTATCGACTCGGTCTCCAGAGCAATCTGAATACGCTCCAGAAAATCCTGCTGGGGAAAGGTACTTTCACTGTTCCGCAGAGCTTGTCGAATAGTATGGTATTGATACCACTTGAATCTGAGCTCAGGATCCTGGTTGATCCGCTCCAACAATATGATCGCCTCGTCGGGAGGCAGTTCATCATCGACTAACAGGGACAGTTTCCAGGTTAGTTCATCCTGCATCAGCTGGTGCCTCGCATCATTTTTCCACCGATGGTTCCACTTGCTTTTGTTTCTTCCCCTTGCGCATGCCGGTGTGCAAGGTTCTCAGTTTCTTGTCGATGGCTTCCCGTGCTCTGAAGATACGTGAACGCACGGTTCCCACCGGACAATTCATCGCCTGGGCGATTTCCTCATAGCTCATTCCCTCGAATTCCCGCAGGGTGATCGCGGTACGCAGTTCATCGGGCAACGCCTCGATCGCATGACGCACCGCCTCTGCGACTTCCTCACTCAAAAGGATACCTTCGGGTGTTTCCTGATCCCTTAGACGGACCGCCGTTTCGAATTGTTCCGCTGTATCGACCTCGATTTCAGAATCTGAAGGTCGTCTGGCACGGGCGGCAATATGATTTTTGGCGGTATTGATGGCAATCCGATACAACCAGGTATAGAAGGCGCTGTCGCCACGGAACCTGGGAAGCGCCCGATAGGCCTTGATAAACGTCTCCTGGGCCACGTCCAGCGATTCAGAAGGATCACGGATATAGCGGCTGATCAATTGCACGATTTTCGGCTGGTATTTGAGCACCAACAGGTCGAAAGCCTTCTTGTCCCCCTGTTGGACCCTGGCCACCAGCGCCCGATCGACCTCTGCCGCCGACTGGTTTTCTCCTTTCAAACCCGCTTCCCCGTATGTGAGCAATGACACGTTTGTGTCACCATAGTAAACAATCCGGCTGAACTACTCCAATGGCCGGATTGTCTCAACAGACATGCCATTATCCCTGTTTCCCTGGATCCATTCAATTAACCTCCATAGAACCAGACCGATCACGTAGTCGTGCCAATCAACGACGTTTTGCCTAAAAAACGAAGACGGTTTTCCTTGTCACCCTCTTCGCCGTCAAACCTTCCCTCAGGCAGGAACTTTCTGATATAAAGCACTCATGCAAGACACGTATGACCACGACGTCCTGATCATCGGCAGCGGGGCTGCCGGATTGGGGGTTGCCCTGAGAATCGCAGATGTCGCCAAAGTGGCGGTGGTCGCCAAAAGTCGGCTGCAGGAATGCAGCACCTTCTATGCCCAGGGCGGGATCTCAGCTGTGCTCGATGCCCAGGACTCCATCAAGTCCCATATTCAGGACACCCTGAAGGCAGGAGCGGGGCTATGCGACCCCGAAGTCGTCCGGCTGGTGGTCTCACAAGGCAAAGACTGCATACGCTGGCTGCTAGACCAGGGGGCGACCTTTACCGAAGTCGAAGCCGAGGACGGTGAGAAACACCTTCACCTGACCCGGGAAGGCGGACACAGCCATCGTCGCATCGTTCATGCTGCCGATGCCACCGGTCGGGAAGTCGAGACCTCTTTGCTGAGCCATGCCAACGCCCATCCCCATATCGAGCTGTTCGAATTTCACAACGCCATCGACCTGATCACTGCCACCAAGCTGGGCATTGACCCGCAACGGGTCCTGGGGGCCTATGTGTTGGATCGCCAGGATCAACGGGTTAAGACCTTCCGCGCCAAAACCGTCGTCCTGGCCACCGGCGGGGCCGCCAAGGTCTATCTCTACACCAGCAATCCCGACACCGCCACCGGTGACGGGATTGCCATGGCCTGGCGCGCTGGCTGCCGCATCGCCAACATGGAATTCATGCAGTTCCACCCCACCTGCCTGTATCATCCTCAGGCCCGCTCGTTTCTGATTTCCGAGGCGCTGCGCGGGGAAGGCGCTCGCCTGTTGCTGCCCGATGGCACCCCCTTCATGCAGCATTTCGATCCGCGCGCCGAACTCGCACCTCGTGACATCGTGGCCCGCGCCATCGACCATGAGATCAAACGGTTGGGGGTGGATTGCGTGTATCTGGACATCTCCCACAAAGGGGAAGACTTCATCCGCACCCATTTTCCAACCATTTATGCCCGTTGCCTGGAATTCGGCATCGATATGAGCCAAAGGCCGATCCCCGTGGTACCCGCCGCCCATTACACTTGTGGCGGCGTACTCACCAACCGCTGGGGGGAGACCGACATCGAAGGCCTGTATGCCGTGGGAGAAACCGCCTGCACCGGCCTGCACGGCGCCAATCGCATGGCCAGCAACTCCCTGTTGGAATGTCTGGTATTCGCCCACCAGGCCGCCACCCGTCTGCGCCAGCACCTCACCGATATAGCCGCTCCGCCAGACTTGCCCCCCTGGGACGAATCCCAGGTGACCGACTCGGACGAGGAAGTGGTCGTCAGCCATAACTGGGACGAGATCCGCCGTTTCATGTGGGATTATGTGGGCATTGTACGTACTGACAAACGCTTGCAGAGGGCGCAGCGGCGGGTGGAAATGCTCAAGCAGGAAATCGCCGAATATTACGGCCACTTCCGGGTCACCAGCGATCTGCTGGAATTGCGCAACCTGATCATCAATGCCGAACTGATCGTTCAGTGCGCCATGCGGCGTAAGGAAAGCCGGGGCTTGCACTATACCCTCGACTACCCAGCTCCGGAAGACAACCAACCTACCCGCAACACGGTGCTTTCCAACTCTTTTGCCACGTTGCGCAAGTCATGACCCTTCCTCTGCCCGACCAGGTGACCGGCGTCGTCCTGGCCGGAGGCAGGGCCCGCAGAATGGGCGGCAGGGACAAAGGACTGCTGAGTTGCGGCGGACGACCATTGATCGTCTATGCCCTCGAGGCTTTGCGCCCCCTGTGCAGCCAGGTGCTCATCAACGCCAACCGATCACACCAGGCATACCAGCATTTCGATCAACCCGTCATCGCCGATTCCATGCCAGGTTTTCATGGTCCCCTGGCCGGCATCCTGAGTGCGA
>CAYUPV010000062.1:0-13619 GCA_964445885.1 uncultured Methylococcales bacterium | reverse complement strand
GTATGTGGATTATATTAGTTGTAATGTTTCTGTTGGGCGTCCTTGATGGTGCAGCCAGTTTCCTCTGGTTGGATAGGGCCAGGGCTGCCCCGCTTAGAACAGCCGCCAATGTCCGGCCTGGATATGCATCTTTGTATCCGGCTCTGGCATCGGAATCATCTCGCTTGAATGTCGTTACCCAACGCCTGGCTGATTCCCACTTCCTGCCTGGACAAACTTGATGACTGCGATTCGAACGCTGCATTTGCGTCGTCAGCTGGTTCTGCTGTTGGCAGGTATGTTATTGCTTTTGTGGGGAGTGTTGTCCGGCTTTTTCTTCTGGCGCGGTATCCACACGGTAGAGAACGAGGCGCAGGAACATCTGCGGTACGAGATCAGCCGCCTGGTCAGTCAAATGGAACATCAATTGAGCCACGGGGGATTGACGGATGCAGAGCGTTTATTGACGCTGTGGGCAGTGGAGCCCAACATTGAGGTGTTGGCTTTGCTGGATGACCAGGGAAAGGTGATGTTGGCCAATGACCTCTCCTGGAAAGGGAAACCAGTCACTCCATTGCTCCCCAACGAGGATACCTGGGCGTTGGTAGAGGTTGGAAATCGACATTTTCCCGAAGTCTCCCTGACTCCTGATCACCAGGGTGTCACCGCCTATTTCCCGGTCATCTGGCAAAATCGCGACGATAATCAGCTGCGTGAGGAGGACGTGGCCGTCCTGTATGGCCGCTACGATCTTCGTCCGGCCCGGGCCAGAATTCTCGCTGATGTCGGATATTCCGCCTTCTTGCTATCCCTGCTACTGGTAGCGGCCATGCTCGGTCTTTGGACCGTGTTGAACCGAATATTGTTGGTTCCTCTCAGGCAACTGGCTGAATTCGTAGGTCGTATCGATTTTGGTCACCCTCCAACACTTCTGAAAGTGAAAGGCACCGGCGAACTGGCGCAGTTGGCCACCACTTACAATCTGATAGCTGTGCAGCTCAATCAGAGTCGGCATAGGCTGCAACAGCAGCGTGCCCTCTATGACACTCTGGCAGAAATCAATCAGGTGATAGTGCGAGCTCGCACCGAAGACGAGGTTTTGCAAGCATTGTGCCGAGTGACGGTGGAACGTGCCGGTTTTGTGTTCGCCTGGTTTGGGGAGATCAATGAAAAAGAGGGTTATATCCATCCCGTAGCTCATGCGGCCGACAAACCTGAGCTTCTGGACTATCTCTGGGATCTGCAAATCGTCTTGGATGCTGAGACCCCCGCCGGACGGGGCCCGACAGCCACAGCAGCGCGGGGGGACCGGGTGGTGATCGTCAATGACTTTCAGCAAAGTGCCATGACCTCCCTGTGGCAGGAACGTGCGGATCGCTACGGCATCCGTGCCAGTGCGGCTTTTCCGCTCCACCAGAACGGAAGGGTGAAGGCTGTACTCAATGTCTATGCCTCTGAAACGGGTTTCTTCAGCGAAGATATCGTCAATTTGCTGACCGAATTGGTGGACGACGTTTCTTTTGTCCTGGATCATTTTGAACAGGAACGACATCGCATTGCTACAGAGACTGCCTTGCGTCGTAGTGAAGAGCGTTTGTCGGTGACCCTGGATTCAATCGGTGATGCGGTCATTGTCACCGATTCCGAAGGTCGTGTTGAGCGTATGAACCCGGTGGCGGAACAATTGACCGGATGGCCTTTGACTGAAGCCAGGAATCGTCCTTTGCGTGAGGTGTTCAGGATCATCGATATCAAGACCGGACAAACTGTAGAAAATCCGGTCACCAAGGTGATGACTCAGGGCAGCGTCATTTCCCTCAGCAACGACACCGCCCTGATTTCCCGAGATGGCCAGACGTATCAGATTGCCGACAGTGCCGCCCCCATCCGTGGAAGGGAGGGGGATCTGCTGGGAGTGGTGCTGGTTTTTCACGATGTGAGTGAACAGTATGCCCTGCAGGAGGCGCTCAAGGCCAGCGAGGCCCGTTATCGACACCTGTTCGAGAAAGGCAAGGTGGTTGAGTTGCTGATGGACCCGGATAGTGGTGTCATCGTTGATGCCAACGAAAAAGCCTGCGAATTTTATGGGTATCACAGGAGGGAGATGCAGGGGATGGCTATTTCCGCGATCAATACCCTGCCTGAAGGGAAAATCGCGGAAAAACGCGCCTTGGCATTGACAGGCCAGCAAGGATGTTTTCATTTTCGCCACCGCCTCAAGACGGGCGAGATCCGGGATGTGGAAGTGTATGCCGGGCCGGTCGAAGTGGAAGGTCGGGTTCTGCTCCATTCGATTATTCATGATGTCACCCGCAGGTTACGGATGGAACGGTTCATTCGTTTGCTGACCGAAGAAGTGGCGGACAAGTTTGGAGAGAATTTCTTCAATGCCATCGTCAGGCAATTGTGCGAGAGTCTGGGGGTGACCTTGGCGATGGTGGGACTGTTGAAAGAGAACGGGAAAGTCGCCGAATCGGTTGCTCTATGGAACCATGGGCGCAGGGCCGAAAACGTGGTTTACGATCTGGCCGGCACGCCCTGTGCCGATGTGCTGCACAGCAAGGGTATCTTCATTTCAAAAGGCTTGAGGAAGCGCTATCCCGAGGACCGACTGGCGGATGAAATGAAGATCGAAAGTTATGCTGGTGTACCGCTTCAGGATGGTGCAGGAAAAGTGTTCGGGATTTTGGTGGTGTGTCATGACGCACCATTGCGGCTCGAGAACGAGGACATCATTCCGGTGCTGGAGATTTTTGCCCTAAGGGCCGGGGCGGAACTGCAGCGCTATCAGGCAGAGGCAGAGATCGAGCGGCTGGCATTTTACGATTCACTAACCGGCCTCCCCAACCGCCGCCTGCTGCTGGACCGGCTGCAACAAGCACTCGGGATTGTGAAAAGGAAGCAAGCCTGGGGTGCATTGATGTTTCTTGATCTGGACAATTTCAAGCATCTCAATGATGCCTGGGGTCATCAGCTGGGAGACCAGCTCCTGAACCAGGTGGCGGAGCGACTGCGCAGTCATCTGAGAAGTGAGGACACCGTGGCGCGGCTCGGGGGCGATGAATTTGTGATTCTGTTGCCCGATCTGGGTGAGGAATCCGAAATCGCTGCCAATCATATACGTACCGTGGCGGAAAAGATCAAGGAGCATATCGCCACTGTTTTCGAGCTTGGGAATCGTCAATATCACACTTCCGTCAGCATCGGTATCACCCTGTTTTGTGGGGTGGAAGACCGGGAGGAATTGGTCAAACAGGCAGATACCGCCATGTATCGCGCCAAGGAAGCGGGGCGTAATGCGATTCGTTTCTATCATCCAAGGATGCAGGCGACAGCCGATGCCAGACTGGAACTGGAGAAGGAATTACGGGCCGCACTTGCCAGCGGGAATATGGAATTGTATTACCAGCCCCAGCATTGTGCCGCCGGCAAGTTGGCCGGAGCCGAAGCCTTGCTGAGGTGGCGGCATGCAACACGCGGTTTCATTTCTCCCAATGAATTTATTCCCATCGCAGAAGAAAGCGGATTGATTTTGCCGCTCGGGAAGTGGGTACTGGAAGTTGCCTGCCAGCAAATACGCGAATGGCAGGAACGTGGTTGGATGGCTTCTATCGACCACGTGGCGGTCAATATCAGTCCCCGGCAATTCCATCAGCCTCGTTTCGTGGAGCAGGTGAGTTCAATCGTCAAGGCGGCCGGGATCCTGCCTGACAGGCTGATGTTGGAACTGACCGAAGGCATCCTCATCGAAGACATCGCCGACACCATCGCCAAAATGAAAGCATTGAAGGAACTGGGTGTGCGTTTTTCCATCGACGATTTTGGTACCGGTTATTCCTCGCTGATCTACCTCAAACGCCTGCCTCTGAATGAACTCAAAATCGACCGTTCTTTCGTCAGTGACATCGAAACCGATGCCAATGACAGGGCCATCGTCGAAACCATCCTGGCAATGGCTGAGCACCTGGGGCTGGCAGTGGTCGCGGAAGGGGTGGAGACCGAGGCGCAGCGGGACTTTCTCAAGCGCCATGGCTGTCGCTATTACCAGGGCTACCTGTATCATCCGCCATTGGCTGTCAAGGAATTCAGTGAGATGTTGTGCCGCCGCGCTGCCGAAGTGCGGTCAGGATAGCTTCGATCAAACCGGGACCCCGATAGATCAGGCCGGTATAGATCTGTACCAGACTGGCGCCGGCATCGAATTTGTCAAGCGCGTCCTGGGCAGTGAGAATTCCGCCGCAGGCAATGATGGGTAGCCTGTCATCGAGCAACCCGTGGAGCAGGCGGACGATTTCAGTGGACTTATCCCTCAGTGGTTGGCCGCTCAGTCCACCGTTTTCCGTGCCGTGGGGCAGGGCCATCACCGCGTTATGATCGAGCGTGGTGTTGGTGGCAATCACTGCGTCCAGGGAACAGCGAAGCAGACTTTCCGCTTGCTCGGCCAATTGATCGGGCGTCAGGTCGGGGGCGATCTTGACCGCAATGGGCAATCGTTTGCCGTGAATCTCAGCCAGCTGCGAACGTTTTTCATCCACCCGGGCGAGTAGAGTCTGCAAGGCTTTGCCGTGTTGCAGATCCCGCAGTCCCGGTGTATTGGGAGAGGAGAGGTTGATGGTGGCGTAATCGGCCAATAGATAAACCTGCTCCAGGCCGATCAGATAATCATCCACCGCGGTGTCTTGCGGAGTGTCTTTGTTTTTTCCCAGATTGACCCCCAGGATGAAGTTGCGTTGCCCCAGCCTTTCCAAATTGGCGACCAGATGACCGATACCCAGGTTGTTGAACCCCATCCGATTGATCAGCGCCTCAGCCTCGGGTAATCGAAAAAGCCTCGGCCTGGGGTTGCCCGGTTGGGGTCTGGGGGTGACGGTACCGACCTCGATGAATCCGAATCCCAGGTTGGCCAGGCCCGGAATATGGTCGCCATTCTTGTCCAGCCCTGCCGCCAGTCCCACTGGATTGGGAAAGTGTAATCCCATGACCTCGGTTTCCAGCGGGGGAAATTGCTGCCGCAGCGGATTGAGCGGACCAAGCCGGGCCAGCAGATCGAGGGTGGCCAGGGTCAAATGATGGGCGGTCTCAGGATCGAGCCGGAACAGCAGCGGTCGCAGCAGTGGATAGAGATTCATTGGTCAGCCATCGGTTGGTGGGGAATGGCTCGACGGACCTCTGCCAACCGGTTCTTGTCGAGACCTCGGGTGCGCTTTCCGGTCTCGCAAAGAGCGCCGCGGAAGCCCAGATAATCAGACCCGAGCGTCAACAATTGCGGAATATCTTCCACCCGTAAGGAACCGGCCAGTCCTGTCAACAATCCTTGCGTCCTGGCCCTGTCAACGAAACGCTGCAGGAAATCCATCGATCTTAATTGTGGCAGGGAGCCTTTCTGCTTACGCGCGGTATCGAGCATCACCCCTTTGAAACACGATCCCGCCAAGCTGTCGATCAGGGGCAGTGCGATCAGATAATCGGCGAACAGGACGGCGATCAGGGAGTAGCGTCGTGCCAGGGGGAGCAGAGCTTCCAGCACACCCTCAAGATCACCGCCGGGAAAAAAACCGATCTTGATGAAATCGACCCCGCATTCTCCCACCTTGTGTACCGCAGCGACGATGGTATCGGGATCCAGTGGCAGGTCACCGATGGTGGCGCTCACGGTCTGACCTTCCAGGGTATCGAGGATCGTCCGGATATGTTCCAGACTAAGCGCTCCCAGAGCACCTTTTCCAGGATCTTTCAGATCGATCAAATCGACGCCGGCCCCGGCTGCCATCAGTGCTTCCTCCGGGGTCGAGACGCTGGCGAGAAATGCGGTCATGAGATTCCCTGTGCTGATTTGAATTGTTCGATTTTTTCCATGAGCCAGCCCCAGGCTTCTCGTTCGTTCGGGCCGGCGGTTTTCTCCAGCGTAATGCGGAGGTATTCCAGCTCAGACTCGATCTTGCGCCAGGGCAGACGATCCAGCCGGCTGACCAGGATGGCTGCCTCCAGAACCGCGAATTGGGCCCGGTTGAACCCCCGAAAAGAGTGATGATTGGCCGAATGGATGGTCTGGCAGTGAAGCTTGGGACGCAACTCGTCCTCCTCGATCCGGATCACTTCCACTTCGTTATGGGCCAGGGCATCGCGCAGACGTACCCCCCTGATTCTGTCGCAGGACAACAAAGGCCAGTCGCGGCGGCCGGTGAGGCAACCAGCGAAGACGCGCACGTCGTCGGTGGCATTGATCGCAGCCTTGCGGGTTGCCAGAAGGTTATCGAGCGTCTTCGATGGCCGGAAGGGGAGAATGGTCATCATCCTCCCATCGGTATGGATACCCATCGGGGCGATGTGGGGATGGCCTTGGGCATCACAGGTGGTGACGATGGTCTCCAGGATCATGTTTTGCTTTTTTTCTTCAACGTGGTACCGGCCGGTTTGTAGGCGTGGGGATCGACGGATTCCTCCTTGGGAGGGTCCAGTGCACAGCCCCAGTCGAGCATCTCGTCCTGATTATACCGTTTGCCGAGCTGCCAGGCGATCTGGGCACGGGCCAGTTCGACTCCCAGATAGAAGGCGTGCCCACCGTCGGTTTCCACCCCCAGGTCGGGATACAGCTCAAAGGGATCGGTGGCGCTGTGGATGCCGTCGCGGTTGAAAATATGTAGCCCCTCTTCGGAGATCTGGATGCGGTAACTGGGATCACGGATCATGGAAGCCAGTTCCTGAATCTCGGACAATTGATAGGGAAGCGGCTTGGGGTCGTGAAGACACATCAATCCGGGATGCACATGCTTGGGCAACATGTTGTGCTGGCGGGCATGGTAGAGAATCCGGCGGGCCAGATCGGCCTCTGGGATGGCTCTGCGGCAGTGGCCACTGACTTGGGTGGCGAGGATGTTGTGGATGTGAAGCTCCGAGCAGATTCCCAGCAGCATCGCGTTGATGCCGACGGTGTCGGCGTGGGTCAGTTCAGTCAGGTTGCCGACCCCCATTAGCATCTCTGCCTTTGGATAACGTTCCCGAACCTGCTGATAGCGCACGATGGAAGCGCTGAAACCGTAATGGATGGGTTCCAATATCGGATCCAGTATGTAAGGTTTTCCCATGTTTTCGAGAGTCTCGAGCGCCTCGTCCAGGGTATTCAGAGCGGACGTGGGTTGGGGGATGAGGATGGGGATACTCGCTACCTCCTCGGCGATCCACAAAGTGTCTTTGTGCAGACTGAGCATATAGTCTGCACCGGCCCCTCCTCCTCGAACAAGGTCGTCAGGATTGAGGGAGTCGATACTGGTGAGATGACCTTCGGCCTTCAGCGCCTGAAACGTCTCCTCCAGATGAGGAAATTCGGTATTGGGAAGACACCCCACATCGATCACGTCGGCGCCGTGTTCACGGTACCACTCGGCTTCCGCCAGGATCTGGTCGATGCTCATGTTGGGCGCCTCGGTCAGCTCGGCGAAGATACGGATGTCGTATCCGGACAAATCCGGTACCACGTCCTCGTGGCCGAAGAAGGCGGGAAGATCTTTCAGTTCGTTGGGGCCCCGCTCCACCGGAATCCCCAAGTCACTGGACAGGGTCTCCAGGTCTCCGCGGCAGCGTCCCGGGACCAGGACGCGGTCGGCACCAAAGGTGTCCTTGAGACGGCGGTGAATCATGTCGGCGGTCATCAGGGCGGCCACCGTCAGACCCAACTGATGGATGGTATATTGGAAGTCCGGCTCCATAGCCTCGAGGATCTGATGCAGCTGTTTCTGCGCCAGTTTGCCGGTGAGGAAGAGGATGTGCTCGCGTTTATCGGCCACAGTGTGCATCGGAAAGAGAAAGCAGGCTATATGCTATCATCGTCGTGAACTTGGTATTCGACAATCAAAGCAGTTCAATTCATGACTCTGATCGAGCGTCTTTCCCGCTCCAAGCCTATGATCATGGGTATCCTCAACGTCACTCCCGACAGTTTTTCCGATGGCGGCCGATACACCGCCGTGGAGGCCGCGGTGCGACATGCCATGACGATGGTCGAGGCGGGTGCGGAGATCATCGATATCGGTGGCGAGTCGACCCGCCCTGGCTCCGAGCGAGTGTCGGCGGGTGAGCAGCTGTCTCGGGTGATCCCGGTGATACGTGCCCTGCGTAAGGTCCTGCCCGCCGGTCGTTTCATCAGCATCGACACCACCCTCAGTGAAGTGGCCGATGCGGCATTGGAGGCCGGGGCGGAGTGTGTCAACGATGTGTCTGGGGGACGTGACGATCCCGGTCTTCTTCGTCTGGTGGCCGAGCAACAAGTGGCTCTGGTCTTGATGCACATGCAAGGACAACCCCGGACCATGCAGGACGATCCTCGTTATCATGATGCCGTGGCCGAGGTGCTGGACTTTCTGCTGGACCGGGCCGAATGCGCTATCAATGCCGGAATCCCCAGGGAAAACCTGATCATCGATCCTGGCATCGGTTTCGGCAAGCGCAAGATCGATAACCTCAGGCTGATGGCGCACCTGGACAGGTTCGTGGCCACCGGTTTACCAGTGTTGCTCGGCACCAGTCGCAAACGGTTCATGGGGGCGATACTGACGGTCAAGGAGCCGACCGAACTGGTGGCGGCCACTGTGGCCACCACCACCCTGGGGGTGATGGCGGGGGTGAAAATCTTCCGGGTCCATGATGTGAAGGAAAACTATCAAGCTCTGGAAGTGGCTTGGGCTATCCAGCAGAGTCGATAAATCTTGCGTGATTGTTGATTGCGGTGCTAGGTTATCTCCAGGGCACCGATCATTGGAGGTGAGATTATGGGCTGGCGTCAACGTGGACCGGAACAAACTTATCCTGAAGAGGAGATCGAAGCCAGGCTGAAGGAGCAACTGCCTCACTGGTATTACGAAAAGGGTTGGATCCGGCGCAAGTACAAAACTTCTGGCTGGAAGGGGACGCTCATGGTGGTGAATGCGGTCGGCCATCTGGCCGAGGCGGCCTTCCACCATCCGGATCTGACGGTTTCCTATGCTTTCGTGATCGTCAAGCTGGTAACCCATTCGGCCAAGGGCGTGACCAACAAGGATTTCGAGTTGGCGGCGAAAATCGAGGAAATAGTGATGTGGCGGCCGGGTGAGGACAGTGCCTTGGAAGGCACGCCGGACGATCCCAGGTTCAGGTACATCAAGTACGACTGAGAGGCTGTTTGGAAATCCCCCTGGCCCCTCCTTTTTCTAAGGGGGGAACTATCAGATCATCGCTGAGACGCGGAGTCCCGGTTCTGGATTCTCCGCGCCTCTGCGGTGAACCCCGCTTGCGTCAGATTTTGCCTTCCAGGCCCATCTGATAATACTTGTGGGTGATTTTGTCCTGGTTTTCCAGCAGCCAGTCGATATCCGGCTGGTGATTCACGGCCTTGTGGATCGCCAGGGCGGTGGCCTTGCGATGGATGTCGAACAGCGCCTTGTGGTCGCATTCGTAGTCCTCGTTGCCCACCATCGGATTCAACCACACCGAGACGATGATTCCCAGATCATTGGCCTTTTTCTTGGGGATGTCCCCGGCCCTGACTGCGTCCAGCACTCCGTTGGCGATCGCACCCTGCACGGTGCCCATCAGGATGTTGGTATAACGCTTGGCCATCTTGCCCTTGACCGTCACTTTGCTGACCATCAGGGTCAAAGGGCGGACCTGGATGTCGGTGTTCAGGATGGCGAATACCCGGCTGTGGCCCGGTACTTGATCCCCGGTCAGGGTGGCCAGAGCGGTGCCAACGGGACCGTCCAGTTCACCGATGATCACTTCGGGTTCTGCTGCGGTTCCAGGAGGTCCTCCGGCTACCAGGGCTTCGCCACTGCGGAATACGATTCTGTCGCTCATGAGTCTGGCTCCTTGTTCTGTAATTCACAAAAAGTAGGTTAGCTTAAGTCCTCAGCGCAGAATGTCAAACCCCTAAAACCGGGTATACTAGGCGCCATTTAGCATCTTCAGTCGAGGTTGGTATGAAAATGGAAAAAATTTTTTTCGATCTGATCGCTGCGGTTGGTGAGGATATCGGTCGTGAAGGACTGGTGGATACCCCGAAACGGGCGGCGGCGGCCTTCCGTTACCTCAATAGTGGTTACCATCAGTCGCTCGAGAACGTTCTCAATAATGCGATCTTCGAGGCCGATACCGAGGACATGGTTATCGTGCGCAATATCGAACTGTATTCCCTGTGTGAACATCATCTGTTGCCCTTCATCGGCAAATGTCATGTGGGCTATCTGCCCAGGGGTAAGGTCATCGGACTGTCGAAAGTGGCGCGCATCGTGGAGATGTATTCACGCCGGTTGCAGATTCAGGAGCGCCTCACCAAACAGATCGCCGAGGCCATCCAGATTGCGGTCAACCCGGCTGGTGTGGCAGTGGTCGTCGAGGCCAAGCACCTGTGTATGATGATGCGGGGGGTGGAAAAGCAGAATTCGGTGATGACCACCTCCGCCATGCTGGGTTTGTTCAGGGAGAGAATCAGCACCCGCTCGGAGTTTCTCAATCTTCTCGGTCGTCAGGTATAGTCCGGGTGAGCACTGGCATTCTGTTGGTCAACCTGGGTACCCCAGACAAACCTACGCCAAGGGCGGTCCGTAGATATCTGCGGGAATTTCTGAGTGACCCGAGGGTGGTGCCGCTGCCCAGGATACTCTGGTTGCCGTTCCTTTATACCGTGATCACTCCGTTGCGTTCCCATCGGGTTGCCAGAGCGTACCACAGTATCTGGATGAAGGAGGGATCCCCTCTGATGGTCCATACCCAGCGTCTTGCAGTGGCCTTGGCGGCTGAGGCTGGTTGTCCAGTGACGGTCGCGATGCGGTATGGCCGCCCTTCGCTGGAGCAGGGACTGGTCAGCCTGTTGGATCAAGGCGTGGGAAATATTGCTGTACTGCCGCTCTATCCCCAGTATTCTCTTACCACGACTGCCACGGTGTTTGATTGGCTGGTGGGGAAGCTTTCACGACGCCTGGTGATTCCTTCGTTTTGTTTTCGCAGCGATTATCATGCTGAACCCGCCTATATCGATGCCGTGGCGGGTAGTATCGAGTCGTTCTGGCAGGCGCAGGGACGGGCGCAAAAACTTTTGTTTTCATTTCATGGCCTGCCTCAGAAGAGTCGGGCTCAGGGTGATCCTTATTACGATCAGTGCGTTGAGTCGACACGTCTGATCGCGGAAAGACTCGGGCTTCCACAGGAGGCCTGGCAGTTGGTGTTCCAGTCCCGCTTTGGCCCGGCCAAGTGGTTAAAGCCATACTGCATCGAAGTGTTGCAACAGTTGCCCAACCAGGGGGTGGACCAGGTGGACGTCGTGTGTCCAGGATTTGCCGTGGACTGCCTGGAAACCCTGGAAGAGATCGCCCACACCAATCGTGAGGTGTTTCTCGCGGCCGGTGGTCGTCGATACCGCTATATCCCGGCCCTCAATGACAGCTCATCGCATGTGGAAATGCTGAAGGACATGCTGCTACCCCCTAAAAGTCCGGCCGGCTGAGACCAAGGGGGCTGAGGGGGAAGCCTTGATCTTCGGCAGGGAGGGAAGTCGGGGAGCCGGAGTGGGTGTGTGTACCCCTTTCCTTGGCCCTCACATCAACGGCAGGAGAAAATGCCAGGCAGGTAGATTGTGAAATGGTTGGCGTCGTTGTGGTTTCTGGTTTTGTTCCATGGCAACACTGGAGTGGGGGATGTGACTGAACTGGAGACATCCGTGTGTGGGCGGATTCGTGAGCCCTTGGCATTCTGGCTGTTCAGACACGCCTCTGGCAACCCTGATCCTCGTCAGGTTAAGCGCATTGCCGGGGTGGAGCGGCTGGAACACCAAACCTCTGATGGCCGACGTTTGCGCGGCTATCTTTTGCGCAGCC
The DNA here is from genome assembly GCA_964445885.1 of uncultured Methylococcales bacterium. Classification (GTDB taxonomy): domain Bacteria; phylum Pseudomonadota; class Gammaproteobacteria; order Methylococcales; family Methylothermaceae; genus Methylohalobius. The sequence goes on along the minus strand of CAYUPV010000062.1, from coordinate 1,797 downwards.
CAAACCCCAGGGGCTATCTGCTGGTGGCACAGGGGAATGCCATGCTGGCCGATCAGATCCTGGCCGAACTTTCCTTTTTCCGTGATAGGGGGCTGGATGTCTATGTATTCGATTATCGCGGTTATGGATTGTCTGAAGGAAAGAGCCGGTTGAGGGCTATCGTGTCCGATTACCGGGAACTGGTGACGGCATTGAATCACAGGAAATACCGGCATCGCTATTTATATGGGATTTCGATGGGGGGCATCATCCTGTTGAACGCGGTGGGCAAGCGTGGAAGCTACGACGCCCTGGTGGTGGATTCCTCGCCTGCCCGTGTTTCCGGGTACGGATGTCCCAGATCCTATGACCCGGTGGAAAACTTACCGGACGATGCCTCCATGATCATGGTCATCATGGGGTTGCGGGACACAGTGGTGGCGCCTGGGGAAATAATGCCGCTGGTGGAGGCTGCAAAAAAACGAGGCGCGAAGTGGCTGGTGGAGCAGGAATTCGCCCATCCATTCCAGGATCTCGATCCTACCCTCCGCCACAGGCGCTTGAAGGCGGTCGCGGAGTTCATCCTGAGCCGATGAAATGCCTGTGGCCTTTTGGCCTGATCAGTTCGCTGCTGTTCACTGCCTGTGTGGCGCGGCAGTCCCTGCCCGTTGCTGCTCGAGGGGCAACGGTCCCGGTATATGTGGTCAATCATGGGAAGCACGCCGGACTGGCGGTGCGACGTGGTGACATTCCACAGGGACTGTGGCCGGAGTCAGCTGATTTTCCCGGTGCCGATTTTCTGGAAGTGGGTTGGGGTGACCGGGACTATTATCAGATCACGGAGCCCGGGATCTGGATTACCTTGAAGGCGGCCCTCTGGCCGACACACAGTGTGCTGCATGTGGTGGGAATACGGGATAAACTCTCTCAGTTCTACCCAGGCGCTGAGATCATCCGCCTGGATCTATGTCAGGAGGCTTACCTGAAACTGATCAAATATATCCATCTGAGTTTCGATCGGCGGGTTGACGTTAAGGTCAGGCCATTGCGTCGGGGCTATTATCCATTCAGTTGGTTCTATCCCGCCACGGGCAGATTCCATCTCTTTCATACCTGCAATGGCTGGATTGCCAACGTTCTGGAAGCTGCCGGTCTGCCGATGGGATGGCCATTACCCGTGACTTCAGAACAATTGATGTCTAGAATCAGGAAGTTGCCGGAAATCCGTAGCCCCGTGTCAAAATGTGGTTTTGATCCTGAATGGGTTAAGCGAGGGAGTCCATATGAATCTTCACCGTGATTGTGTCCTGTGCCGGGTGATGCGTGCCATGGCATTCAGTGGTCTGGGAGCTGCGGTCGGTGGTTACGGGGCTCTGTATGTGTTCGGAGCCAGTAAAGAGAATGCCTTGCTTTCGGCAGTGGTCGGGGCTTCCGTTCTGGTGTTGGGGCTGAGTGCCAGGCAGAAACGCTAGAATATTGCCATACGCTTTGATTTTATATCCTTTCGGCCTTCTTTCACGGTAACGCCCATGAAACCACCATTTCACCCCGAAGCATGAAAAGCCCTAAAGCCGAGGCAGAGGGGGTTCGGCTCGAGGGCGTACACGGCCTGGACGGCCGTGTACGAACCCCCAGGGATGGGTTTACGGCGTCCCGAGAGACGAATCCTCTGCCTCGGCCCCTATGGATCTTTCACGGTAACGCTCATGAAACCCTTTTTCACCCCAATGCATGAAAGAACCACGCAGGGAGCAGGGGAGTGATTTGAGGGCGTACGCGGCCTGGACGGCCGCGTCCGAGCCTCCAGGGAGGGATTCA
>CAYUPV010000061.1:0-13710 GCA_964445885.1 uncultured Methylococcales bacterium | reverse complement strand
ATCGTGAATTGAGTCTGCTGGCTTTTCACCGCCGGGTGCTGGCGATGGCCGAGGACGTAACGCAACCGTTGCTGGAGCGGTTGCGTTTTTTGTGTATCTCCAGTGCCAATCTGGACGAGTTCTTCGAGGTCCGGGTGGCTGCGGTGAAAAAAAAGATCAGTCTGGGGGTGACGGTCAGCGGGGTGGACGAGTATGACTCGCGTGAATTGTTGCAGGACCTGCGTCAGCGTACCCACGCCATGGTCGATGCCCAATACCGGTTGCTCAATGAGGAGCTGATTCCGGCCTTGGCGGCCGAAGGGATCCGCTTTCTGCGTCGGGCCCAGTGGAACGATGTCCAGCGGGAATGGTTGCGGGAATACCTGCGTGGCCAGGTGTTGCCGGTGGTGACGCCTCTCAGTATCGACCCGGCGCACCCGTTTCCCCGCATCGCCAACAAGAATCTGCATTTCATCGTCTGTCTCCACGGCAAGGATGCCTTCGGCCGCACTCATCGTTATGCGCTGATTCCGATCCCCAGAACCTTGCCCCGTCTGGTATTGCTCCCCTCGGAAATTGGCGGGGATGGCAGCGCTTTTGTCTTTCTTTCCTCGGTGTTGCATGCCTTCGTCGGAGAGCTGTTCCCCGGACTGACGGTGGAGGGGTGTTATCAGTTCCGCGTGACCCGTGATACCGAACTCTACATCGACGAGGAGGAAATGGAAGACCTCAAGCGGGAGCTGCAGGGACGCTTGCAGCAGGAACGCCGTTTCGGCAAGGCGGTGAGACTGGAAGTCGCCGACAATTGTCCTGAAGAGGTGGCGGCTTATCTGTGCCGACGGCTGGGGGTGGAGAGCTCTGATCTCTATCAGGTCAACGGTCCGGTGAATCTCCACCGGCTGGCGTCCGTCTATGAGGACGTTGAATGTTCGGGTGTGAAGTAGCCGGTCTTTACTCCCACGGTGCCCAAGCGTCTGAGGGGGCAGCATGATTATTTTGCGGTCCTCCGACGCGCGGAGGTGCTGCTCCATCATCCTTTCGATGCTTTCTCGCCGGTAGTGGGACTACTTCAGCAGGCGGCGGACGATCCCCAGGTGCTTACAATTCGTCAGACGTTGTACCGCACCGCGTCCCATTCTACAATTGCCGATGCATTGGTGAGAGCCGCGCGAAATGGCAAGGAAGTGAGCGCGGTGATCGAGCTGCGGGCGCGCTTCGACGAGGCCGATAATATCCGCTTGGCGGAGCGGCTGTACGAGGCTGGTGTTCACGTGGTGTATGGTGTGGTCGGCTACAAGACCCACGCCAAGATGTTGTTGATCGTACGGCAGGAAAAGGACAGGGTACGCCGCTATGTCCATCTTGGAACTGGCAATTATCACGAGATCACCACCCGTTTCTATACCGATGTCGGTCTGATCAGCGCCGATCAGGAACTGGGTGAGGACGTGCAACGTCTGTTCCATCAGCTGACCGGACTGGGTCATGCCTTCAAGTTGAAGAAACTGGTGCAGGCTCCCTTCGATCTGCACCGCTTCATGCTGGATCGGATCCATCGGGAGGCAGCCCTGGCAAGGGAGGGCAGGCGTGGGCGGATCATCGCCCGGATGAACGGGCTCGAGGATCCTGAAATCATCGATGCCCTATACGCCGCCTCCCAGGCCGGGGTGGAGATCGACCTGATCGTACGAGGGATCTGCTGCCTGCGGCCCGGCGTACCGGGACTGTCGGAAAACATCCGGGTGCGTTCGGTGCTGGGCCGGTTCCTTGAGCACAGCCGGGTCTTTTGTTTCGGCAACGATGGTCGGCCCGAAGTCTTTGCCTCCAGTGCCGACTGGCTGATCCGCAATCTGCATCGGCGGGTCGAAGTGGCTTTTCCGATCCAGTCTCTGAGTCTCAAGCGCAAGGTGATCCGCGAGGCCCTGCGCTATTATCTGCGCGACAACGCCGGAGCCTGGGCATTGCAGCCGGATGGGGAATACCGGCGGATCGAAGCCGGGCGCAGAGTGCCCTTTTCCGCCCAGGAGAGGCTGTTGGCCGACCGGTTGGAATAGCCATCATGCCGCCTGCCTTCCACGGTCAATCAAGACAGTATGACTGGAAGATGCCTCCCTTCATCTTTGATCACCCCACGATGCAGTGAAGGCAGGCGGCAGAAAGTCACCGGGGTTGGTGACGTATCGATGGTCGATCACTAAAACCTGATTTTGAAGTAGGACCCTCTTGGCGCAGCTAAACTTATCCTGGTGATCAAAGAGTCAGTGAGCGCCATGTCCAAGAAAGTTCTGCTTCCCATTGCCCTGCTGTTCACCGCCGCCATAGGCGCTTTGCTCTATTGGCGGGTGTCGGTGTCCAACGTGTTGATGAGATATGGCGGGGCGTTGCATGTGGATGCCGCAGGCGGCCGGATGGCGGTTCAGTATCAAGACCGTCTGGCGGTGCTGGACGAAAACGGGAGAGTGATTCACGAATTGGAAATGCTCGAACTGGGCGTGTCCGGTCTCATCAGCGACCTCCACCTGGAAAAGGACGGAAAGCTGCTGCTGGGCATGTTGTACGAGGACCGTCTGCTGCGCTGCGACCCCGAAACCGCTGTCTGCCAGGAGATCGCCCACTGGCCGGACGGGATCGTTTCAGGAGCCTATAAGTTCGATTTCGACCCGCAAACGGGGCGGCTGTTGATCACCGACGGCGCCGGGGACAGGCTGTACCGGTTCTCCAAATCCTCCGGTCTGGTGCGGTTGTCAGCGAGGCAACAGTTGAATGCGCCCAACCGGGTGCGGGTGATCGATGGTCTGATCACGGTGGCGGACACCAACCATTTTCGCATCGTCCAGTTCAAAGAGAACGGCGAAGGCGGCCTGGAGGCGGTCTTCGCCCTGTCCTCAACCTCGCATCCGGAAAAACGCCGGGGTCACCTCTGGCCCATCGATTTTGCGCGTACTCGTGACGGCATCTGGTGGGTGCTCAATGGCAACGGTCGACTGAAAAATGCCGATCTGCTCCGCTTCGATCCGGAGGGCACCCCCATCGACCGGATCGTGTTGCCCGAAGGTGCCGATCCCAGTGCCATCACCGCCCTGGGTACCGGTGTGCTGGTCACCGATTTTGACGGCAACGCCCTGTATCACGTGACCGCCGACGGGGCGGTCGCAGGATTCGGTTCGGGGGAGTTCAACCGCGGCCTGGAACAGGCCCGCCGGCAACGCGCCAGCCTGCAGGCGCAGAGGGACTGGGTGTTGGGGCTGATGATCGCGTTGGCCATCGTGGGGATGGGTTTCGCCCTATGGGTGGAGAAACGGCACCCACAGTCGGCCGAGCTGTTTCCCAAAAAAACCAGATGGCAGCTATTGGGATGCCGATTTTGAGCCTGAACCGGATTCCTCCGGCGTGCTCTGGATGGAACCCGACCCTGTGGCGATCCGGCAGATCCGGCGTGGCACCCGGTTCGGCATGGGGGCATCGGTCTTGGGCCTGTTGCTGGTGCTCGGCTTCCTTTTGTGGAAATCCCAATGGAAGGGGTGCGGTGAGGAAACCTGTGTGACAGACTGGCGGGGCGTGTTACTGGACGACGCTTTTTTCATCCACTCACTTTGGGTGTTTAGTGTCATGATCGTCCTCCACTATTTCAACGAGCGCCTGGCTTCGATCCGGCTCGGGCTGGCTGGGGACAGGATCCTGCTGCGCCTGCCGGAAGGGCGCATGGAAACCTGGCTTCCTGAGTCGTTGCGTTATTCGAAGAAGCATCTCGCCTTCGGTCCTCACATGGTCCCCCTGTCCTTCGGGGGCCATGGACGCCCTTTCTACTATCCCAGCCTGCTGGAACTACTGGAACGGGAATATTTTCCCCGTGGCAGGTCAATGGGGGCTCTTGAATTCCTCTGGCACATGTTCAGGAACGGCAACACCAGTCTCAGAGTCACCCTGTTTTCAGTGGTGACGATGACGTTCGTGTGGTTGTTCCTGAATCTTCTGTGATCCGGTGTCCGCTGCGCCGGGCTTTGCCAGGTGGATGTGGTCGATGACCTCGCCCCGCATAGCCCCGTAGTCCTGGTTGTAGCGGACCCGGCTCTGCGGCAGGGGGATCTCGAAGTCGTATCGGCTCTTTCCCCCCGGCCCGTTGACGAAATAGGGGATGCCGCCGACCTGAAGGCGTTCATCGGTGTGGTCGTGGCCCGAGATCACCGCATCCGCCCCCCATTCCCCGAAGGGCCACTGCATCTACCCGCTGGAGCCGTGGGAGCCGCTGGAATGGGCCGGGTGATGCAAGATCACGATCTGCCAAGGGGTGGTGGTGGCGAGCAGACGCTTCCTCAGCCAGGCCGCTTGGTGTGAATCCGGCCGGTTGCCGTGCGGTTCCTGACGGTTGGAATTGACGATGAAGACATGCACCGGGCCGCGCATCAAATCGTAGTAGCGCTCGTTGCCAGGGAGCGCGAAATAGGCCAGGTATTCGCCGGCTCCCCCGCCTTACCTGTAGTCGTGGTTGTCCAACGAGGGGAAGAAGGCGTTGCTGGACGCCCTGCCACCCGGGTAACGGGGACCGCCTGAAGCGGTGCAGCTTCCCGGCCGGGTTGTAGGCGCTTACCCCGGTGCGGGCAGCGGCCATAGAGTACCGACACCTGCTCTTCCCCTTGTTCATCATCGGGCCAGCGGATCACCACCAAGTCCAGCTAGCCCACCAGTGCATAGGTGGGCTCCAGGGGTTGCAGTGCGTCCCAGGCCAGGATTACCTTCTTGTTCATGCATGCTTCTCCTATTCTCCAGATTCGGTTCACGCCAACTCGTTTTTAAGGTTTTCCACTGCTTGAATTGCGTTCTCCAGCTCCGTTTTGATCTCGTGCCGTTCCGTGTTGTAGTGGCTGAAGGCATTCAATACTAGAGGGCGATAGGTTTCTATATCATCTCGAATGGATTCCGGCAGACCATCCTTGATAACCTTCCAGAAATCCTCGGTGGTGTAGTCTTTCAACCGAGACTTGAACACTACTGGCAATTTCTTTTTCTCACACTGCTTTCGTATGATCTTCTCGAAAGCGGATCGCGCGTAAACCGCGGCAGCCTTGTAGTCACATTGTGCAAGGTGGCGTTTGGCCTTGGCAAGCAGATCCTCATCATCAAATATCAGCGGAATCTCGGTACCGTCCTTGCAGGTCTGGGCATAGAACTCCAGGGTCTTCCAATTGGATCGTTGTTCCAGAATACCGCGTGCGTACTCGAACCACGGCTTGTCATAGGTGGTAATGAAGATCTGGTAGTCGGGAAATTCCCTTTCTAGTATTTCCAACAGAGGCAAGCGATTGGCAATGTCCAGGCCGATGAAGATGTCGTCGAGAAACAGTATCTTGCAGGGGATGCCCTGCACATGGCGTTTGATCATGCCGAGGTAGATGGAGATCGCGATGGCCGACAGGCGCGCCTCGTTGAGAAACAGGTGGGGCTTATCCACCGGCTTACCCGCGTATTTCAAATCCACATGCACCTCGGCGCCTTCGATGGCATTGTAATCGCTGCCTGGGCGCACTTGGGGAAAGCGCAGTTCCAGATCGATGTTGTGATGGAAGCGTTCCAGCATGGGCCGGGCGTGTTTGAGGATGTATTCCGGGCTGGCCGGCTTGAACAATTCGCCAAAGGCTTCGTTGAATGCCTTGATGGCGGCATTCACATCCGAGCGCTTCTTGGTGATCGGATATTCCTTGCCGGTTTTACGGGCAATCGACTCTTCGACTTCAGCCCAGAGTTCGCCCAGTTCCGTGCCAGCGGTCAGGGAATAGGTGAAGTGCTTGAGCACGCCCTTGACCAGCAAGTCGAACAGGTTGATCTGTTGATCTTTTTTCAGGTGATGAATGGCCAGCAGGTGCTTGTAGGTGAGAAAGCTTTTCAGCTTGTTGCCATCGCGGATGCTGGTATCCCCGGCATCCCTTGTGTCATTGTTACCAGTATTCCATGCGTAGGATTTTTTCCTGTTCTGACCCTGGGGATTCGGCTTGAATACCACGCGTATTGCTACTTTTCCTTCCTTGCCCGCTGGCACAAAGACATTTTCCAGTTCACCAAGATCGATCTCCTCCATGGAGGACTGGAAGAAATCCTTCAGCGCATAGTAGAGCGAGCTTTTGCCGCTGCCGTTCTCACCGTAGATGAAGACATTCTTGTCGTCGATATTGATCTTGTGCGTGCCGAAAAAGGCCTTGAAATTGGTGAGTTCAATGGTCTGTATGCGCATGGGCGTTGTCATGCTCTTCCATGATTTTGCCATTTTTCATAATCACCACTGGCACCCCGGATTTCCGCGCATTTTCACGCGCTTTTCTGGCGGCACGCCTCAATGCGATCTCGGCATTGACCAGATCCGGGTCTCGATCTCCCGCATTGCCGGTGTGCTTGGTTTGCTTGTGCATTATTTGACTCCTTCATTGATAAGCATTGGTGTGGGGCCGGAATTGTCGTAAATGGCCCACTCATCCACCAGGGGTTTGTAAATGGTGTCGAGATTATGCAGCCCTGCCCAGAAGCGGCGGTGGATCACCGGTTCCGGCACATTGTGACCACCGCTGCGCACGCGTTGCCTGACACGGGCAACAGCCAGTTCCGGGGAAGCCAGTTTCAGGAAAAAAAGTTTGACGTGATATCCCGAGGACTGCCAATGAGGGATCAATTGTGCGTAATGACGGCCACTCAAGGTGGTTTCGAAAGCGAAGCTGTTGCCTCTGCGCACATGGTCGTGAATCTCCGACAGCATGATACGCCCCGCCTTGAAGGCGGCGGTTTCCGGCGCAAAAGGCGCCAGGCCGGCGGCAATCAAGTCGGCATTCACAAAGTTGGGGCAGTTGGCCTCGTTGGGCAGGAACTCGGTCGCGAAGGTGGTCTTGCCCGCGCCATTGGGGCCCGCAATGATGATGATTTTTTTCTCCGACACCGTGTTCACCGTTTCAGCGCCTCACGGATGATGCGCACCACCTCGACGCTGTCCAGGGTTTCGATGATATTGCGAACCGGGTGGCGGGGGTCGTAGAGGCGGTCGAACTCGCGCTGGATGATGGCGAGTTTTTCCTCGTCGGTCTGTTCCTCGATAATGGGCGTCAGCTCGCCCAGGTGGCGCAGCACGTCCTTGCCGGCAGCTTGCATCTCGTCGGGGAAATAGAGTTCATAGACCAGGGCGTCGATGAGTTGTTCGAAGTAGGCGGATTGGAGTTTTTGTTCATGAGCTTTTGAAAACTGAACGTAGTTAACCAATCCTTCGAGTATTGCTGCTGAGGGTTGGTCTGGCTTGATAACCGGGAGATTCTGGAGAAAGACCTTTTTATAGCGGAAAGTGTCACCGCGCAGGTCACCGCCTGCATAAAAAGCCCGGAAGACAAAGGTCAATAATTCTGAATTCAACAACGCGGTGAGGTAGTTTGTATGTTCACCGGTCAGTACAAAGGCAGTGGCTTCTGGGTAAACGCCGCTCGTATCAAAATAGAATGCCCAATCGAACACAATCTCGGCATAAACAATCTTCTCCTTCGCAAACTCACCGTAATAAGCAATCTGATCCTGCGTTTCGAACCATTTGTTGCCTGTTTTCTTGCGGCTTTTTATCTCTTTGCCTTTTTCATCCCTACCAATCACCTCACCAGTTTGATAAAGTTTTCTACCGAAAGATTTCAAATAATCCCTAACCGCCGGGTAATCATCAATATCCAGATTCAACGCAGGAAAAGTGGCGATCAACCACAAATCCGCAAAATCCACCCGGTAACGTTTGATATCCCGCCCGCGCAGAATAGGCTTTATGATTGCAGCCGATCTGGGATCGGCTGCAATCAGCTCATCCTTTTTCTTGCCGTCAATGATAAAGGCCTCATTGAAGCCGGTCTTGATGCCGTAATTGATGGCGATATCCCATTCCTTGAGCGGTGTGCCCTCCTGTTCGATCCCCTTTTTGATGGCCGCCATTTCCGGTGATGCGATCACGAAGCCTTCCTCGGTAAAGAGTGGCGCGCCGGGAGTATTTTCCTCCAGCATGCGATACAGCGAGGTCGCCTTGCGATAGGCCGAGGACAGGTCCCAGACTGTTGGTGAGTTCCGGGGCTTTCCCTTGCCGAAGAGCAGGATATTGGTGTAGGTGGTAGCTTCGGAGAAAATAGGCGAATCCCCAAAATCAATCAGTTGATGAATGTCTGTCTTGTTCAGGAAGAACTGCCGCAGCTTTTTGCCATAGGCCGCCCGCATCCACTTGTTGGAGGTGATATAGGCCAGTACCCCATGATCCCGCAGCAGCCGCCAGCCCTTTTCATAGAACAGGCAATAGATATCGCCCGTTTTGGCAAAACTCTCGTATTTCTGCTGTTCCCAGTCCTTCTGTATCTGTTGACCGGAGAAGTTCTGGATTTGCACGTAAGGCGGATTGCCGATGACCACATCAAAGCCGCCATTCTCATGCCATACCTCGGAGAACATCAGGCGGAAGTCGAAGCTCACCTGGTAGCCAAAGGTCTGTTTAGAGTCATCCAGCCGCTGCTGGATTTCGGCATCGATCCTTTCCTTTAGCGCAGCCTTTTTCTTGTGGTCGGTTTCGGCAAAAAACCGTTTTTTTAGTTTTTCGATCCGCTCAAAGGATTGGATTTTCCAGCCTTCCGGTAATACCGGGAAACCTATGAGCGAATCGCCACAGACAACCTTGTAATCCAGATTGGGCAGCGCCTCGATGGTATCGAAATCGTCTTCATCCACGATCAGCGACAGCCACAGGCGCAGGCGGGCGATGTCGATGGCGGAGGGGTCGATGTCCACGCCGTAGTGGTTTTCGGCGATCACGTGGCGCTTGAGTTCATAGGCGCTTAGGGTGTTGCCGCTGTGGGGCGCCAGGGCCAGGCGGGCGTTGACGATTTCGTGCATCAGGCCCACCGGGAAGGCGCCGGACCCAATGGCCGGGTCGCAAACCTTGATGGTGGCAAGCGCATCGTCGATGGCCCTGGCGTGCTGGCGTACCGATTCCGGCAACTGGAATTTGTAGTCGCGGGTTTCCTTGCCTGCTTTCAGCACGCGGGTGTCGTTTTCCAGCGCCAGGTGGCCCTTGCGGATCAGGGTTTCGATGTCTTGTTTTGGAACCTGGATATTGTCTTTGCCCAGATTGGCCAGCCCCGGCGCGCTGTCAAAAGTATCGCCCTGGGGTTCTGCCAGTTCCAGCGTGTTGGCATAGCTGTTCAGCTTGTTGTCCAGGTAGTGGATCAGGCTTTCCTGGCACATGTAGTGGACGATTTCGCGCGGGGTGTAGAAGGCGCCCTTGCTCTTGCGCTCGGTGACTTCGAGCATGTTCTCGAACACCTTGCCGAGCATTTCGGGGTCCACCGCCACCTCCTTTTCCAGGGGTTCGTCTTCCTTGACGGTGAAGTTGTATCGGTCGAACACGTCGAGAATGCCGGTACCCCGGTCGCCGCCTTTGGTTTTTTCGTCGTTGTGGAACAGGGTATTGGGCAGGTCCAGCGTCTCTGTTTTCCAGTCGTAATCGGCCTCAAACAGGCCACCATTCAGAAACGGAACCCGGCAGTCGAAGCGTTCGTAGTAACCGGGGTCTTTCTGGCCCTTGCGCTCATCGGCCAACGCCTCGTAGAAAAGATATTGCAAAAAATCGCGGTAGTAGTTGCCACCGTTCTGAGATACCAGATCGAAACGCTCGCGCATAAACCGTCTCGAGCCTTTACCCCATTTGTCACCCTTGGGAACGCCCAGCCAACCCTTCTTCTGCAGAAAATAGAGAAACACGATCTGGCCCAGCAGCTTCTTGGTGAAACGGCTGACCTGCCGGTCGCGCTCTTCCTCGCTGCCCTGCTTGAAAAAGGGCTGTTTTTTCAGGTGCTCGGCCAGTTTCTGGAACAGCGCCTTGTACTGGTCGAAAAAATCATCGGTGACCTTTTCGGTGCTGAAGGCCGCCTCGATTTCCTCGATGCGCGGATCGGCATAGTCCATTTCCAACAGCGGCAGCAGCTGCTTGCTGGCGGTATGGCTCTTCTCGTGCTTGCCCACCAGGTAGGAGTAGCGCCTGGCCGGAGTAAGTTCCTGCTTGAGTCTGACCTTGCCTTTTTCATCCTGCCAGGCCTCGTGCTCGATCTTGACGAAGGAGAAGCGCCAGTCTTCACCGTCGTCATCCTCGGCATAAAAGGCGATCAGCGAGGCCTGCTTTCCAAATTGCTTGAGCCGGTTGACGGCGAAGTTGCGCAACGCCGAGCGGGCGCGTTCCAGCTTGTTGAGAGTTTTGACCTGCACCACCAGCAGGTCGAGTTCTTCGCCTTCCGGGTCCACATATTTGCCAACACGCCAGTATTGCTTGACGTGCTGCTTGTAGGCATCCGGAATGTAGCTGCCGGTGTAGTGTCCGTCCCGTTCCTCGTAGTGGTTGAGCAGGTTCCGTAAAAAGAACTGGTAGCGCTCCCTGTCGAATGGTCGGGTAAACAGCTCGGTAATGGTTTGTCGCGCCAGTGCCTTGTCCATGTTGGCTTTGCCTTATCCGGTCTTGCCGGCAACCTGATAGCCGGAGAGGATGATTTCCCGCTTGGCGCCAGTGCGCGCTCCTGGCTTGTGTTCCACCGTTTCCAGTGTGCGTATGTGCCGTCGCAGGATGGCGACCATTTCCAGTGGATCGAGGGTTTTCTCGAATGCCTTCTTGATGGTTTGCGCGGTCTTTTTTGCCATCAGCCCCTGGGCAATCATACGTTTGACGCCCTCGATAAACTCCTCGTCGGTGTCGGTGAATTTCTGGCAATGGCGGAAGGACTTGTCTTTCAGACGCTTTTCGATATAGCTGACGTTGGAACGTCCTCCGCCACTGCTGGCCGGCTGGTCGTCCTGCACCATGTCCTGGGCGAAGCGTTGCTTGTTGGTTTCCAGCCAGTGATAGTAATCGGCGGGTATGGCGTGGCGAGGCGTGTCCGGCTCACAGGCCATCAGGTTGACGGCATCGAAGAAGGTGATTTCACGACTTTGCCCGCCCTGGTTGAGATAGAACTTTTTCAAAGGCCCGAGGCGGAAAAATGTCACCAGTTGATCGGCTTCCAGTGATTCCACCTTGCGGCCGGAACGGGCCTTTTTGGGCAATCGCTTGATCTTTTCAAACAGTGCGGGCTGTTTGTCACGCAGCTCGCGCATCATCTCCAGATATTTGAGTTCCGAGTCGGCTTCTTCCTCTTCGCCAGTGTAGGCGGACTTGCGGTTCAGGGTATCGAACAGTTCCTGACTGCCGATTTCCTCCCCATCGGACAGGTAGCGGGCATCTTCGCCGAGGATGTCGTGAAACATCTGAATCTTGTTGGTGATATTGGTCTCCAGCCCCAGGTGCTCGTCCGACTGGCTGGTGGGAAAGAAGTTGTAGATAAAGATTTTCGGATGCTCGGTGCCCAGACGGTTGATGCGGCCCGCACGTTGCAGTACCCGTGTCGGATTCCAGGGCAGATCGTAGTTGATCAGCACATTGGCGCGGTGCAGGTTGATGCCCTCTGACAACACATCGGTGGTGATCAGGATGCGCAGTTCGTTGATATTTTCCTTCTGGTTGGGATCGAAGGCTGCCTGGATCAGCTCGCGCGCCAGCGAAGGCTTATGGGTAACGGGCGGATTGCCCGTGCGCCCACCCTGGCTGCTGAAAAACATGACTTGACCGGGATATTGGGCGTTTAGCTGCTCGAACAGGTATTCGCCAGTTTCTTTCGATTCCGTGAAGATGATCAGGCGTCGGCCCTTGAGGCTGGCATCCTGTTCGAGTTGTTTGATTAGCGATGCAACCTTTGGGTCGTCATTGACATTTTTCCACAAGGCTTCGATCTGCCGCAGGGTATCCAGATCATGGTGAAGATCATCCGGGAAGGCTTCGCGGAAGTCTTCCGAGGCGTACTTTTGCGCTTTCTCTTCCTCGATCAGCTTTTCCAGCTTGTCGAAGTCGTCGTTATCGAGCAGCTCGTAAACATCCACATCCTTGCTGATATACACCGTGCCATCATCGAACATGGCAATGAAGCGCTCATAAGATTCGATAAAACGGCGGATACTGCGGCGGAAGGCATGGAAGCTGCTTTCCAGACGCTTGATCAGAATGCCCTTCATAAAACCGCCGACGTTGCGTTGCTGCTGGCGCTCGAATTCGGTGAGCTGTTTGCTGCCGGCGTAATAGAGCAGCGGAATGTAGCGGGCATAACGGAAACCTTGCAGCAGTTCAATGGTCTGGTCAAAGATCGATTCCAGCTTGCCCTCGAACTCGTAAATAATGCGGCGCGGGTCCTCCAACTCAGGAAAGAACAGTCCCTGGGCTTCGGTATCGTTTTTGAAGTAGGTGATTACGTCGGTTCGGGTACGCCGCACCATGACGTGCTTGAGAATACGCTCACGAATCTCGGCGGACACCTCCTTGATGGTTTCCTTGTAGGCCGGGTCATCCCGGTCGAGCCCCTTGAAACGCTTGCGCAGAGAGGCAAAAAAGCGTTCCAGATTCGGGATGCCCGGAATGGTTGAATTCCTGGGCGCCTGGAACAGCTTGAGCTGGGCGAAGATATCGTCGATGGTGTTGTTCAGCGGCGTGGCGGTCACCAGGATGACTTTCTTGCCACGGCAGATATCGAGCAGATCGGCATAAGAGCGTGTGGCCTCGTTGCGGAAACGGTGCGTCTCATCCACGACGATGTAATCGAAACGATCCAGGCCAAAGCGGATGACCCTGTCCAGCTTGCCCAGAGATTCGACGCGGGCCGGGACACGGAAATCATGCAGGCTTTCTTCCCAATAGCTTTGCAGTACCGGTGGGCAGATGACTAGAATCCGCCCTTTGATCTGTTGCAGTAACTGGGCCGCGATAAAGGTTTTGCCCAGGCCCACCACGTCCGCCAGAAAAACGCCATTGTGCTCGTTGAGCTTTTTCAACGCCTGTTGCACGGCCTGCTTCTGGTATTGAAGCTCCATGAAACCGTCAGGCAGGAAGATGTCGATATCATCCTGCAGGTTGATGTCTTCCTGCATGTACTCGTAGATGAGTTTCAGATAAAGCTCATAGGGCGTGATACTGTCGTTGAGCCAGGTCTTGTTCAGGACCGTATCTATGAAAACATCCGATATGTCCACCGATTGGCGCCACAGTTCTTCAAACTGCTCCAGCGCGAATTCCACGTCCCGCCGCTGACGAAGTTCGACATTGAATTCGCGGTTTGCCACCAGGCCGGAATATGAAAAGTTGCTGGAACCGGTGATGACGAAACCGAAGTCCCGGTCCTCTGGCTTGAAGCGGCCAATATAGACCTTGGCGTGGATGTTGCGGGAGGGGAATACGCGAATTTCCAGTTTTCTACCATTTCCGCCCCGTTCACGGTCCTGCCCGGACGCTGGACATTCTGTTTGCAGAAACTCGATGAACTTCTTCAGGCCCAGCTCGAGCTTCTCATCCCTTTCTACGGAATTCTCGATCTCGCTGACAAGGTTTTTTTGAAAAGTGATCTTGGCGTTTTTGTGTGATTCGAAATCGATGGTGGTCTGTGCGCGGAAGGCATCAACAGCGCGCAAGGACTCGTCATCAACACCCAGACCGACAAGTATCCGGGTCTTGTCGATGGGTTCGATGCTGGCATAGAGCTGATAAAAACCGCTGGCACGGAAATACCCAACGAGGACGTCAAACAACCGGGTGTCAGACAACGTCGCCTTGAAACGATCGAGCAGGGTTTGATTCTGATCGTTGGTGAAAAAGGTGAGGTCGGTTTTGTTATCGCT
>CAYUPV010000060.1:0-13847 GCA_964445885.1 uncultured Methylococcales bacterium | reverse complement strand
CCAACCTCCACCACCGTACCTGTAGCCAGAGCCTTGAGCGTGATGATATTGCCGCGTACATATGCGTCATTGGTCTCTACGTAGAGGCGCCTGTGGAACCAGACCCAGGAGGCAACCAAGAGGGTAACCAGAAGAATCACACCCAACCACCTCAAGCGACGGTTGCGTCGCCTCTTCAGTTGCTTACCGGCCATTGTCCCCACTTTCGCCGTTCCAGCCACCTCCCAGGGCCTCAATCAAATCCACCAACGCCAGCTGCTGCACCAATTGAAGATCGATCCATTCCAGTTCGCGCACAGCGACTTGAGCCGCACTCTGGTGGAGTTTGGCACGGCCAATCAGGCCGGCATGGTAACGCTCCAGCGTCAGACGGTAGCGGTGACGGGCGGCGGTCACCACCAAGCCGCTTTCATTCCGGCGTCGGTTGGCCTCCTGCCATCGGGTCACGGCGTCGGCCACCTCCTGTACCGCTCGCAATACGGTCTGGTTGTAGGTCTCCACCGCCGCGCTGTAGGCTGCCTGTCTGGCCCGCAGGTTACCCCGCAGCAGGCCTCCTTTGAACAGTGGCAGCTCCAGGGTCGGACCGATCTGGTAGGCCAGGCTGCTGCCTTGGAAGAGAATATCGCTGATGGCAACACTATGGAATCCTGCAAACCCCCGGATATTCACATCGGGAAAGAACTCGGTCCTGGCGACCTTGACCTCCTGGGCCGCTGCCTGTGCGAGATGCTTGGCCACCGCCACGTCGGGACGGTGAGCAATCAATCGCAGGGGAAGATTGGCTGGTAGTGGAAAGCGTCCAGTCAGGACCAGCGGCAGGACTTCGATGTCCTCGCCCGCATCGGGACCGCGACCCGTCAGATAGGCGAGCTGATGGCGCAGGAGCCTCATCCTCTGCTCGCTAAGGGCAATCAGTTCCTGAGCCTCCTGCTCCCTGACAATAGCGGTATCCATGGTCATCCGTGGATCCAGCCCCGCATTCCAACGTACATTCATGACTGCCAGCCGGTCCTGGCGGTGACCTGCCAGCGCCTTGGCAACCTCCAGGCGCCGGCTGGCCACCACCAATCCGAGATAGGCCCTGGCCACAGCCGTGCTCAGGAGCACCCGCGCCTGCGCCAGCTCGGAAGCACGTGCCTGCGACCGCCCCATGGCGGCGGCGATGGCAGCGCGGTCCTTGCCCCACAGATCCAGATGCCAGTGCAGATTAGCCGGGTTGAACAGGACGAAACCGAAGTTTTCCCCCGCCAGCTTGGTCTGGACGCTGTTGGCTGAGAAGCGCGCGTGTCCCAGGCTGACATTGGCCTCCAGACCCGGCAAAAGACGCGCGGACTCCATCGTCACCCGGGCTTGGCTCTCTTCCATGCGGTGGGCAACGACCTTGAGATCAGGTTGATCCCGCAGCGCCAATTCGACCAAGTGGCTCAGCTGCGGATTCCCCAATACCCTCCACCAGTCCCTGCGGGGCCAGTCACCAGTCAGGGGTGCCGAACCGGCTGCGGCTTCGAGGGTGTGGGTCAGAGTTGGCTGCGACAGGAAGCGCCCCTCGTCTTCCTCGCCGGGAAAGCCGGCGCACCCGCTTATGAAAAGCACCATAATCAGAGCGATCCTGAGAGGCGCTTGCCCCATTCCAAGCTGCCGCAACCAGCGCAAATGAGAGTGCCAGCGTAGACGAACCGGCAAATGGGCCGGATTGGCCAACCATACCAGACCTGCCAACAGGACGAAGACATCGGCTGCCACCAGAAAGGGATCGTCGAATCCTAAAATGGAGGCCCGCTGGCTCAGGAATTGTGTCAACCGATCCTGGCCGAAGGGCAGAAACGGGGTCTGGGCAAAGAAATCGGCGAAGTTGGCACGATGAAAAGCTGTGCGGAAATAGGCGATCACCCCCATGCTGGAAATTCCCCAGGAACCTGCGGCCAAGCGGAAAATATTAACCTGTTCGAGGACCCGCCGCTGATGTTTGTGTGGGACACCAGTCATAATCAGCGCCGTCAGTGGCGCGAAGAAAAAACCCAGAAAAATTCCCTCCAGCGCCATGGGCCAGTGGAGTTGATCAAGCCAGGCCCGGCGGTCAAAATGGCCGAACCAGAAAAAGGCCAAGGACAACCCCAGAAGGTCAAGGGTGATCAACAGCCTGAGATCGACCCATCGCATCAACCAATGATTCAGGGCCACCATGGGATATGACAGGAGCAGGGGCAGGAAAACCAGACCGGCGAGCCAGGTCTCATAACCAAAAATCAGCTGAAGACGGACGATTGTAAAAGAAAACAACCCCTGGATGAAAAAGAAGCCGACTGCGAGGCATACGATACCGATGAGGACATTGCGCTGGCGCAGAGGTAGCCGCAGGTCCACTGCAGGATAGGGGGTACCCAGTTCCCATATGATCATGAATACAAAAGCAACCATGGTGAAGAAAGCCACCCCGGTCAGTAATCCGGAGTTCCACCAGTCCCAGTCATTGCCCAGGTTGAGGAGGGTATGGGTCCCGGCCATGAGGCCGACTAAAAGAATATACCCCAACCAGTCGAAACGCCAGACTCTCCCCCCTCCCCCCATGCATGGCAGAAGCCATGCCAGCACCAGCAACACTCCGGCCGCCAGGGGGATATTCAGGTAAAACAACCATCGCCATCCCCATTCATCGATGAGCCAACCGCCAAAGGCACCTCCCAGGGTCAGAGGAGTCAGGCCAACCATCCCCCAAAGTACCACCATGGTCAAGCGTTTCTCCGAGGGCCACTGGGACAAAGCCACAGCATTGGTGAGCAACAAAATCAGGCCGCCCGGGAATCCGAGCAGGATTCTCCCCAGGAGAAATAGGGGGAACTCCTGCGCCCAAGCGCAGATCATAGAGGCAAGGATGAAACCGGCCAGTCCCGCCAACAGAATCCGACCCTGGCCGAAGCGCATCCCCCACCAGTTGGCCAGCGGCACTGCCAGTGCCCAGCCCATCATGTAATAGGTCTGGGCCCAGGTGCCAAAGCTGGGAGCCACGCCAAGCGCCCCAGCAGCTTTGGGAATGGCCGCCACATAGATAGCGGCATTGAAGAGAACCAGGATATGCCCCAGCATCAAGGCCAGGTGCAATACCCAAAAGGACGGCATACGGTACCCAACTGACATCAGTTCAACGAATACTCATCAAGGCCATGGCATCCGCGATCAGAAGGTCCCACCTTGCAACAAAAAATCTTCACTCGTCAAAGTATGGGGTCAACGATGCATCTTCAAACGCACTGGGCCGACATTGAGATCCTGGCCCGCGGATTCATGTATGGATGCCCCCACCGGCAACGGCGAAAAAATCGACGGTTCCTCATCCCCCGCCACCTTGAGCATTCCCCAGGCACCCCGGTCGATACGGCTGAGGGCATGATCCACCAGCACGTAGTTGCCGGACACATCCAGCTTGAACTCCAGCATCGTGGCCCCACCTGCAGGAATCAGGGTGGTCTGGACATCCTCGGTGGGACGGGTGGTGGACGCCTCGGGCCAGACCTGGTCGAAGATCTCGCCGATGATGTGAAACGACAAAATCCTCGAGACGCCACCGTTGCCAACGAACAGGCGCACCGTATCCCCCACTTTGGCCTTCAGCGGATGGTCCACCAGCGCCTTCACCCGGCCGTTGAAAATGATGTACTCAGGACGTTCCTCGAACATCTTGCGACCATCGAAGGGTTGAAACCCCTGCGCACCAATCGGCCCCTTGGTATAGAGTTCCCCCTGCATCACGTAGAACTCGTGATCCACCGGTGCCAGTCCTCCCTCGGGTTCCACCAGGATCAGTCCATACATGCCATTGGCGACATGGGTGGGTGCGTTCCCGGCTGCACAGTGGTACACATACAAACCGGGGTTGAGCGCCATGAATTGAAAAGACCTGGTCTCCCCCGCCTTGACCTTGGTCAGTACCGCTCCTCCACCGGGCCCGTTGACCGCATGCAGGTCAATATTGTGTTCATGGCTGCTGGTCTCGTCGTTGTGCAGGGTCAACTTGACTGTATCACCCACCCGTACCCGGATGAAAGGACCAGGGACGGTGTCGTTGAAGGTCCAGTAATGGAAACGGATGCCCGGAGCGATCTCGGAGACCACTTCGCGGGCCACCAGTTTCACTTCGATAGTCCTGGGCGCGCGAGGGGCAATGGGAGGAGGGAGATCATCGGGATGCCTGGCGATGTCGGCCACTTCTTTGTAATCCTCGGGATGAATGGTCTTGTGCAGATGGAAACTGTCACCGGGCCCGAATGTCGCCACCGCCTCGTTGGCGGTTTCCCTTGGTTCCGATCCGTGACCGGTGTCCGCCGCTATCGATCCACTCCAAGCCATCGCCAGGGCAAAACCCCAAAAGACCGCCATCACCTGACTCTTCAAACCTGCTCTGATCATCGTTGTATTCCTTGTAAATTTGATAGGTTGGCGATAAATACCCCAATTGGTAAAAATAACACTTCTATGGGTTTCGTTTCAGCCAAAACCTATATCCGGTTGACTTGGGTCAAACAGCCGCTCCGGCCTGCTGCAGGAATAGCACGTACCGCTGCGGTGACACGCAACAGGGCATGCTCCCAACCTCACATTGGGATACACATGTCGGTACAATGATTGTGCTCCAGTGTCTTTTTCATTTTTTGCAACCTGGTATTCAGAACCACCATGCCTAAACTGAACATCGGTTTCGTCTCAACCCGCCTGGCCGGCACCGATGGCGTGTCTTTGGAATCGGCCAAGTGGTCCCAGGTACTTGAACAGGCAGGTCACCAGTGTTTCTATTTTGCCGGTAAATCCGATCGTCCGCCCGACAGGACCTATCTGGTACCCGAAGCCCATTTCAAGCACCCAATGATCGAACAGATCAACTGCGATTTGTTCGACGACGTTTACCGCATGCCGACGACCTCGGAAACGGTCAATGCATTGCGCAGGCGTCTCAAACAACAACTGAGATGCTTCGTGGAGAAATTCAGCCTGAATCTTCTGATCGTCGAAAACGCCCTGTCGCTGCCGATGAACATACCCCTGGGACTGGCATTGACCGAATATATCACCGAAACCCGCCTCCCCATCATCGCCCATCACCATGACTTTGCCTGGGAGCGGCCACGCTACGCCCTGCATGCTGCCGAGGACTATCTCAAGGCCGCCTTTCCTCCGGCCATGACACTGATTAATCACGTGGTCATCAATTCCTATGCCGCCGAGCAGGTGGCCCTGCGAACCGGAATCCGTTCCACTCTGATTCCCAACGTGATGCCGTTCGAGACTCCCCCGACCCTGCCGGACGATTATACTCGTACTCTTAGGCCCGAACTGGGCATCGAACAGGACGAGATCCTGCTGTTACAGCCCACCCGCATCGTGCCACGCAAACGGATCGAGCGCTCCATCGAGTTGGCGCGGCTGGCCCGCAGAATGGACCGCAAATGCTGCCTGCTGATTACCCATTCAAGCGGCGACGAAGGCGAGGCCTACCACAAATATCTGATTGAATATGCAAAACTTCTGGGGGTGAGAGTCCTGTTTGCCGCCAACCGTTTCAACCACAAACGGGGCCTGACTCGAGAGGGCCGCCCCATCTACTCCCTGGCAGACGCTTATTTCCAGGCCGATCTGGTCACCTATCCCTCCACTCTGGAGGGATTCGGTAATGCCTTTCTGGAGGCGATCTACTACCGCAGGCCGCTGCTGATGAGCCGTTATGAAACCTTCAAAATCGATATCCAGCCCAAAGGTTTCCAGGTCATCGCTTTCGACGACTTCATCGATGAAGAAACGGTCAGGGCAGTGCAAAATTTGATGGATGATCCCGATAATGCAAAGGCCATGGTGGAAACCAACTACCAACTGGGGTTGAAATATTATTCGTTTACGGTACTGCGGAAACGCCTTTGCACCGTAGTGGAACAAAGCTGCGAACATCTGTGCGGTTGCCGCAGCCAATGAGGCGATTGGACCTGCCGCGGACAGTGATCGTGCTGAGCCTGGTATCGTTCCTGAACGATGCCGCCAGCGAGATGATCACACCACTGTTGCCCCTGTTTCTGACCGTCACCCTGGGGACCGGTCCCGCCGTGGTGGGACTGGTGGAAGGCGTGGCCGAAGCCACCGCCAGCCTGTTGAAGATTCTCTCCGGCAGGTTGGCGGATCGGGGCTGGCATCACAAGGCTCTGGTAATAGGCGGCTATTCCCTGTCCAATCTGGCTCGTCCATTGATCGGACTGGTCTTTGTCTGGGCCTGGGTTTTGCTGTTGCGTTTTCTCGACCGGGTCGGCAAAGGCATCCGCACCTCTCCGCGCGACGCCCTGATTGCCCATACCACACCACAGCACCTCCTTGGCCGTGCCTTCGGTCTCCACCGGGCGCTGGACAATGCTGGGGCAGTGGTTGGACCTTTGCTGGCCTTCGTATTGTTACAACAACATTTACCGATGCAGCAGGTGTTTCTCTGGTCGGCACTGCCTGGGGGGTGTGTCCTTTTGCTGCTGATTTTCGGCCTGAGAGAACCCGTTCGTCCACCACCGGTCCACCCTCCCACTTTGCGTTGGCGGATGTTGGATCCAACCCTGCGGGGTTTGATCCTGGCTGGTGGACTCCTGGCTTTGGCCACCGCCCCGGAAGTGTTTCTCATTCTCTGGGCGAGCGAACGTGGTCTGGAGATTGTCTGGGCCCCCCTGCTATGGGCAGCCGCCAGTGTCGTCAAGACACCGCTGGCTTTGTTGGGGGGAGAATTGTCGGACCACCTGGGCCGATTACCGGTGCTCCTTGGAGGGTGGAGCCTCAGGGTGCTGGTGCTGATATTACTGGCCACCGCAACCGATGGCCCATTGCTGACGTGGGGCCTGTTTCTTGCTTATGCCGGGTCGCTGGCCATGACCGAAGGTCCTGAACGGGCATTGATCGGCGACTATGCCCCGCCATCACTCAAGGCGACCGCCTACGGCCTTTATCACATGACAGTTGGTCTGGCAGCCCTGCCCGGGGCGGTCCTTTTTGGCAGTCTCTGGCAGTGGTGGGGCGCCACGGCTGCGTTCCTGTTTGCCGCCAATATTACCCTGCTATCGGCCACTTTGTTGATCATTCTGGCAAAGTGGCATCGCAGTAGCAATCCATAGACCCTTCAACCAGAGAGCCCCGGAAACAGATCGACCAGACCATTGGCAATGATCTGCACTCCGACGGCGGCCAGGATCAATCCCGCCACCCGCCGCAGGATATTGATTCCGGTAATACCGAAAAACGCATTGATGGCTTCACCCTTGCGCAGAATCATCCAGATGACATAGCCCACCAGCAGGACAACCCCCGACAAAACGATTCTGCCGCCAAGACCACCGGCATGGGAGGCATGATGCACAGCCACACTGATCGCCCCAGGTCCTGCCATGATCGGGATCGCCAGGGGAACGATGGCAATGCTGTCCCGGGCGGCCGCCTCATCGGTCTCCGCACTGGTCTGGGTCAGTGCACTGGAGCGGGCATAGAGCATGGCGATCGCCATCAACAGGACGACCAGACCACCCCCCACCTGGAAGGCACCGATACTGATACCAAACAGCAGCAACAACAACTCACCCAGCCAGACCGCAATCAACAGAATCACGGTCATTGCCAAGGCGGCGGTCCGGGCGACGGCCCGGCGTTCCTCTACCGGACGGTCGGCAGCCAGGGTAAAAAATCCAGCCAGGGCGTCGAGCGGATTGACGATAATCAGCAGACTGATAAACGCTTTGATGGCAAACAGCATAATTTACTTCCTCCAATCATGATTAATCCAGGACATGGATCTCAACCTGTTGCTTCAATTCAGGCAGCTCCTCAGTGGAAAACAATTCTGTTCCCGGCTGTTTGACCGTGCCGGCACTACAGGCAACCGCCAGCCGCAGAATCTCCTCGACGGATCTGCCCCCGGCAAATCCCGCCACCAGACCGGCCACCATCGAGTCCCCGGCGCCCACGGTGGAACGCACCGTCACTTTGGGAGGGACTGCGTACAAAGTCACATTGGATGTCGTCAGCAGAGCGCCTTCACCTCCCAGTGACACACAGACAGTCTCCACCCCCTTCTCCAATAGTCGCCTCGATTCTGCAGCCACTTCATCCATATCTTCCAGGGACCGGCCAGCCAGCTGCTCCAATTCAAAACGATTGGGCTTCACCAGAAAAGGCTTGGCCTCGATCCCCCGACGCAGCAATTCAGCCTGAGCATCCAAGACCCCCCTGCCTCCCGTTGACTGAATCTGGTGAATCAGCCTGGCATAGACCGCCTGATCCACTCCCGGAGGAACAGACCCGGTTGCCACGCCATATCCTTGCCCAACCCTGGCGATGAATTTTTGTAACAGCGCATCCAACCTGGCTTTCGACAACGAAGGGCCGATGCCACTGACCTCGTACTGATCCCCGGTTTCCTGTTCCAGAATTGTGCAGTTGATCCGGGTCTCGCCGTCCACCCACACATAGACTGGATCGTCCACATGCTTCAGCAGCAGACGCTGCAGGAACTCTCCTGTTTCTCCGGCCAGGACACAGAAGTTGCTGGCGGACATGGCAAGCCGCTTGAGTGCCCGCCCCACATTGATGCCATTGCCACCGGCATCGAAGCGGGTGGCGGTGGCATGGACCTTACGGTCAGGAATCAGACGTCCGATCTCATAGGTCACATCCACGGCAGGATTCAGAGTGAGAGTGACAATGGACATAGGTGCTTGCCGGTTCCAATGCGGATGAGGACACTATAACCGGCTCCCAACAGTGAGAAAAGCAGTATTACACGACTCAATACGAATCGAGAACAGTGGGAGAGGCAGAATGTATCAACGCCTCACCACAGTTCAGTGGCACTGATCGATCCCTGGAGGAGAGGCCTACTGAACGAGCATCCGAGGGAATGCCAGTAGTCGAATCTTCCATCGCCACAACCGGCATTGGCCTGTTGGCGAAGCAGACTTTCCGGTGTGCATGAATCGATGTCATACTGCAAGTTAAGAATGTTCCAACTTCCCCTCCAACGGGTTAATTCTCCGCTTGGATGGTCCAAAACAAAGAGAGAACCTAACCATGCTTACCCCTGTCAGCGTCTTATTGTGGATCATGATGTTTCTGACCGCGGTAGTCTTTTCCATGCTGGGTCAAGGCGGTGGAGCGGTCTACACTCCTTTGCAGATCATTTTTGGGATCGAATTCCATATCGCCGCCACCACCAGCCTGTTCCTGATCATGGCTGGCGCCATCGCGGCCCTGTCAGTCTATCATCGCGCCGGCTTGATCGACTGGCCCTTGGCCTTGACTCTGGAAGCGGCGGCGATGTCCGGTGGATTCGCGGGCGGATTGATCTCGGAAAGATTCCCCCAGACCTTACTGACCGTTTGGTTCGCCGTACTCATGGGTCTGGTTGCGGGGTTGATGATTGCAAACTTCCGCCTTGAAGGCTGCGCCCGCCTGCCAACCATCGCCCGTCTGTGTTGGCAGCGCCACCATGGCACCCACAGCTACAAGGTCAATCTGTTGATCGGACTGCCGGTGGCAGGCCTGGCTGGGTTTGTCAGCGGCCTGCTCGGGATTGGTGGTGGCATGTTTCTGGTCCCGTTGATGGTGCTGATGCTCGGCGTGCCCATTGAGATCGCCATCGGCTCCAGTTCGCTGATGGTGGGTTTGACTGCCGCGGCAGGTTTCAGCGGCCATTTAATCGCCGGCCACTGGGACTGGCGCACCTCGTTGTTCTTGGCTGTGGTCGTGTTCCTGGGCGCTCGACTGGGAGCCCACCTCTCCATTCACATCGACAAGCAGCGTATCCAGGGGATCTTCGGTGGGATGCTGCTGGCACTGGCAGGATTGATGCTGATCAGAGTGTGGAGTTGACACCTCAACAAGCAGGATCCATACCTTCCCAACGAGTATGACCCGGCCCCGCAGATGGTAAACTCTATGGTTTCAACAAACTCTGCATCACGATCTGTACTAAGAGGAAAAATCAATGACAGGATGGTCTTTTGCTTTCGCCTTGGCTTTTGTCGCCTTCCTGGGCGCATTCGCTGCCGGCTTTCTGCCTCGTTATCTGCCCACTGCGAGGAAGGAACTATGGCCTTCGACGATGGCAGTTTCGGCGGGGCTGCTGTTGGCGTCTGCAATGGTTATCGTTATTCCGGAAGGATTCGAGGTACTTTTCCTATCCCATGACCCAGGTGTGGTCCCTCATTCCGACACCTTCCTCGGTCTGCCTCCAGTACTCGCATCAGGGCTTGCCATTTTGAGCGGATTTCTTTTGATGTTAGGGCTGGAAGCCAAGGGATTTGGCCATGATATCGATCTCCAAAGACACATGGTTAAAATGTTGTCTTTTGGCCTGGGCCTGCATGCCCTAACCGACGGTCTTGCACTTGGCGCCAGCCTCGCTACCGGCCTGATGGCCATCACGCTACCGATCCTGGCCGCCGTGATGGTGCACAAGGTGCCTGTAGCCCTTGGCCTGGGAGCCTTTCTGTGGCACGAAAGAACCAGCGACGATCTCAATCCACTGAAGCTCCTCCTGATATTCAGTCTGGCCACGCCGGTGGGTTTACTGGTTACCTTTTTGTTCCTGCGCCAGCTGTCCCATGAATGGATAGGCCTGTTGCTGCTGTTTTCAGGCGGCACGTTCCTGTATGTCGCCACTGTGGAAGTGCTCGCCCGCATCCGCCAGCAGCAGCAGGGCTTCATATTATTCACAAGGGTGGGTACCGGCGTGGTATTTGTGGTGGTGTCCTTGATTCTGTTCCAACTCTTCGGTTTCGAAGCTGAATTCCAACCATGAACCTACCCGTCTTTGACAATCTGCCACTGCTTCTTGCCCTTGCTGCCGCATTTCTCTTCGGCAGCATTGTGGCAACGCTATTACTCCTGCGCCGCTACTACCAACTGGAGAAAGACAAGTCACTGTTGGTTCATCGGCTTGAAGACACTCAATCCCGACTGTCCACACGTGAACAGCGGATCATCGAGCTCAACCAGGAACGTGACGAATTGTTGGCCAGACAGGCGGCATTGAACGCGAGGTTGGAGGAGCAACAGCGCCACAACGATGAGAAACTGGCTGAACTGGAAAAGGCCCGCAATCTACTCAAGATCGAATTTGAAAACCTGGCCAACCGGATCCTCGAAGAGAAAGGCCGCCGCTTCGACGAACTGAATCGCAAAAGCCTGGATGAACTCCTGACGCCGGTGCGTGGTCAGCTACAGGATTTCCGTCAGCGTATCGATGTCATTCACACTCAGGAACAAAAGGAGCGCGGATCGCTGCGCGAGCAATTACAGCAACTGCAGGAACTCAATCAGCGTCTCAACGAGGAAGCCCATCACCTTACCCAGGCCCTGAAGGGGGACAAAAAACTCCAGGGCACCTGGGGTGAGATCGTGCTCGAGACCGTATTGGAACGCTCTGGACTGCGCAAGGGACAGGAATATCAGGTCCAGGGCAGCTTTCGTGACAACGACGGCAATCTGCTTCGCCCGGATGTGATCGTTCATCTGCCGGAAAGCAAAGATATCATCATCGATTCCAAAGTCTCGCTCAACGCCTATCAGGAATACATTTCCTCCGATCAAGACGTCGAAGCCCAGGCAGCGTTGAAACGCCACCTGGAAGCGATCCGTCATCATATCGATACCCTCAGCAACAAAAACTACGAGGACCTGAAAGGCCTCAACTCGCTGGATTTCGTGCTCATGTTCATGCCCATCGAACCCGCCTTCAGTGTCGCCTTCCAGGCCGACCCGGAGCTTTTCTCCAAGGCCTTCGAACGTCATATCATCGTCGTCACCCCCACGACTCTGCTGGCGACCCTGCGTACCATCGAGAACATGTGGCGCTTCGAACGCCAGCAGGAAAATGTCCAGAAGATCGTGGACCGTGCAGGCAGGCTTCATGACAAACTGTGTGGTTTTCTTGAGGATTTCGAGCGCATCGGCCAACAGCTGGAAACCACCCGCAACACTTATGATAAAGCCCGGGGCAGACTGGTGGATGGCAAGGGCAACCTCGTCCGACAGGCCGATGCTTTCGTCGAGCTGGGAGTCAAGGTGAAAAAACACCTGCCCGAATCACTGCGTGGTACACCCGGAGCCGACGATGGAACGCTACTGGATACCGCCACCGATCCCGAATGAGCCCATTCATTCCAGCCAGAGCGATGGTATGATTACTCGAATTGCACACCGAGATGTCGAACAATCTGGAGGCCGCCCATGAATTCGAAAGCAAACCTACAATTACAACAATGGCAGGAACAATGCTCGGCCTGGATGAAAGAAGCCCTCCACCAGATCCTGGAGGAACTGCGACCCTCCCCTCACCCTGGAGAGGCAGCGGAAAGCGAGACGATCGGGGATTATGCCGTCCCGCCTGTGTTGACTGTCCGGCGGGATGAAAGTATCGCCTCGGTGCGGGAAAAAATAGGCACCAAGGTACAGATTTCCCATATCCCCATCTGTTACAAGAACGGTAAATATCTGGGTACCATCCCCATCGCTGTTCTGCTCACCGCGGATCCCGACAGCCCGGTCGAATCCCATATGGTAAGATTACCCGCAGTCTCTGCCGACGAAGGCCTGAACCAGGCGACCACCATCGCCATGGAGGCAGCCGCCTCGGAGATCATCGTCACCGATGATACCGGCAAACCTCAAGGAATCGTCCCCACCGGCACCCTGCTGCAACTGGTCCATGACCGTTATGGTGAAGTCCTCAAGCGTTTCACCGGTATCCGCGAGAATTCAGAGCAGGCAGTCTCGGCAATCGAAGGAAAACCCGGCAGACGTGTCATCCACCGCATCCCCTGGTTACTGGTGGGAACGTTCGGAAGCATGATTGCCACCCTGATCATGGCGGGTTTCGAGGACATTCTACGCAGCAACGTGGAAGTCGCCTTCTTCATTCCCGGCCTGGTGTATCTGGCGGATGCCATCGGTACCCAGTCGGAAGCCATTGCGGTGCGCGGACTGAGCTTCAGCAGCACCTCCATCAAACGACTGTGGTGGGGTGAGCTTCAAACAGGGATCCTGCTTGGCCTCACATTGGCGGTACTGATATTTCCCTTCATCTGGCTTGCCTTCAGCGCCTCCCTGGCCCTGGCAGTGGCTCTGGCCCTGGTATTTGCCAGCAGTGTCGCCACCAGCATCGGGCTGTTGTTCCCTTGGGCATTGACCCAATTGGGCAAGGATCCCGCCTATGGCAGCGGCCCCATCGCCACCATCCTTCAGGATCTCCTGAGCCTGGTGATCTATTTCCTCGTGGTCTATTGGCTGGTGTTTTGATCTGTGAATTCGACTGTAGAAAAGGGTGAAAAAGATCCTCAATAGAAGGGCAAAACAGATGGAGTTTGCCCTGCTACAAATATCCGACGAAGGTGATGCATTATAGGCTTAATCATTGCGAATACTCATGGTGCTGTTACTTGGAAGGGAATTCCATTATTCATCCACCACGAATAATTCATCGAGACGAATCTCCATTCCCTGGAGCACATCTAGAGGAGCATGGCACTTGGGACAAAGCTGATACAATGCCTCCATCAACATCGTATGATTACAGCGGTTACATCGCCCCTTCCCTTCCACCTTTCTTATCTCCAGCTTCGCTCCTTCTGCCACGCTGCCACGCATCACCTCATTGAAGCAGAAGCACATGGCATCAGAAGTCACGCAGGATAACTCCCCGATACTCAGCTGTACACGTCTAACCCGGGAAAACCCTTGCCGCCGGGCCTCTTCCTCGATGATTTCACGGAGATTCTCAGCCAGAGACAGCTCGTGCATCCCGTTCCCCTGCACATTCTTGGTGCAGCCAAGCTGAATCAGGG
>CAYUPV010000059.1:0-13853 GCA_964445885.1 uncultured Methylococcales bacterium | reverse complement strand
CCATGGACGGGTTCACGGCGTCCCGAAAACCAATACCCTGCTCCCTGCCCAAATGGATCTTTCACGGTAACTTTGCAACCCATCCAACATTGACCACTCACCATGCCCAGAACCTTCCCCTGATTCAGGCACCAGAAAAAAATCCATCTTCATGAACGAGTCCCCCCGTCATCCTACGATTCCTGCCGCAAGTCTGCGGCCTGGTGAGATCACCCCCACGACCGGTTTCCGCACCACTTCGGATCTCGAGCCCCTGGCGGGAATACTGGAACAGACACGGGCCGAACAGGCAGTACGGTTTGCCATCACCATGCAACGCAACGGCTATCATATCTTTGTCATGGGAGAGGAAGGCACGGGCCGCCTGACTTTGGCCACCACACTGCTGAACGAAGCCGCACTAAGCCAACCCACTCCCTCCGACTGGATTTACCTCAACAATTTCGAACAACCCCGCGAACCCGCTGCCGTAGCTCTACCCGCCGGCCAGAGCCGGGAATTTACTCAAGCGATCGATAACCTGATCGCCAAGCTGCCCGACACCTTTCCTGCCGCGTTCGAAAGCCCCTCCTACCAACGCCGCAAACACGCCATAGAACGCGAATTCAATCAACATTACGAACACGCTCTGGGACTGGTGGAGAAAAGGGCACTGGAAATGAATGTGTCGATGTTTCGTGACGGGGAGTCCATCACCTTCACGCCTCTTCGAGAGGGCGCTCCCATGGACGACACCCAGTTCGCCCGCATGTCAGAGCAAGAAAGAGAGGCCTTCAACCAAGCCGTCTCCCAACTGGAGGACATTCTGGCCGATCTGCTGGCTGAATTACCTCAATGGAAACGGGAAGCGGCGGAGAAGCAACGTCGTCTCGACCATGCCACCATCCACCAGGCAATCGACCCTCTGCTCCGTCCGCTGGAAAAACGCTATGGAGGGATAGAGGGGCTGGCCGGCTATTTCAGTTCCCTGAGAAACGATCTGGAACAAACCGCTCAGGAGAAGCTATGCCAGGACAACCTGAACGAGGCCGACAAGCGTCGATTGCTGCAGGACAGCTATGCGCCCAACCTGTTCGTCCAACACGGCGACAAGGATGGAGCGCCGGTCATATACGAATCCCATCCCAGTTATCAAAACCTGTTCGGTCATATCGAATACACCACCGAGCATGGGATTCTGGAAACCAACCACCGTATGATCTACCCAGGTTCCACCCACAGGGCCAATGGAGGATATCTGATCCTCGAGACCGATAAACTGTTGGCAGAACCCCTGTCCTGGGAAGCACTGAAAGGGGCCCTGCAACGCCAGCAGCTGGTGATCGAACGCAACGTCCAGGAACCCACCACCCTGTTGCCGGCCACGCTGGTCCCCCAACCGATCCCACTGGACATCAAGGTGGTCCTCATCGGAAGCCGCGATCAGTATTATCTCCTTCAGGAGGCCGACCCCGATTTCTGCGAGATTTTCAAGATCCTTGCCGATTTTGACGATGAACTACCGCGCACGCCTGAAACCCTGGAGCTGTTTGCCCGCTTTATCGCCCATCAGACCCAACTCCAACAGACCGCCCCCTTGACACGATCCGCGGTCCAGCGGATGGCTGATTTCAGCTCCCGCCTCACCGAGTGTCAGCGCAAACTATCCGCTCGCTTTGCGGAAACCGTCGACCTGCTGCTCGAGGCGGAATGGCAACGCAACCACACCAAGGCCGAGTTGATCGATGAATCACACGTGATCTCTGCCTTGAACGCCAAGGAGGCACGTCAAGGCCGCCTGGCCAGGGTGATTCTGGAAGAGATCCTGAACGGTACGATTCTCATCGACACCAGTGGATCTTGCGTTGGCAAGATCAATGGCCTGACTGTTTTCGAGACCGGCAAATCCTCTTTCGGCGCGCCCGCAAGGATCACGGCGACGGTCTACCCCGGTTCCAAGGGAGTCGTAGATATCGAGAGAGAGGTCAATCTGGGGCAACCGGTCCATTCCAAGGGAGTAATGATCCTGTCGGGCTATCTCGGATATCAATATGCCCAGAAATTCCCTCTCGCCATCTCCGCCCATATCGCCCTTGAGCAGTCCTATGGGTATATCGATGGCGACAGTGCCGCATTGGCCGAAGTCTGCGCCCTGATCTCAGCCCTGACTCACCTCCCTATCCATCAATCTTTCGCGGTCACAGGGTCACTCAATCAATATGGTGACGTCCAGGCCGTGGGTGGCATCAACGAAAAAATTGAGGGCTTCTTCCACCTCTGTCAGGCAAGAGGGCTTGACGGTAGTCACGGGGTGATCCTGCCTGCCGCCAACCGCGACGACCTGATACTGAAAGACGAGGTGGTCGAGGCCGTCAAGGCTGGTCATTTTCAGCTCTATCCGGCTAGTCACGTGGATGAGGCACTGGAGATTCTACTGGGAGTCGCTGCCGGGACAAAAGATGCCGAAGGCAACTATCCAGCGGCTACTGTCAATGGCAAGGCTGTCGAACGTCTGCGGGAAATCGCCGAGTTGTACGAACACGAGGAGCATGAGGACAAATCCTAGCGGGAGTCTGGCTGGTGCAGTATTCGTGTCAGCAGAACTCGATCCACCCCTTTTGAGCCGGCATGCTAAAATCGCTTCATTAAAACATCATCAATCTCTTCCATCATGCGCTCTGTCATCTCGCTACTGCTGGCAATATCCTTATGGCTCACCGGCTGCGCCAATCTCTCCACCTTCGAACACCCCCGGGTGACTGTCACCAACGTGCAACTGCGCGGCGGCAAGCTCCTGGCCCAGGATTTTCTGGTCACCCTCAGAATCGACAATCCCAATGATTATGGTTTTGACATCAACGGCGTGGTCGCTGACATTTTCCTGAACGGGCAGCCTTTGGCCCGCGGACTCAGCGATCATCCAGTGAATGTACCTCCCTACGGCAGCACCGACATCCCCATGGTCGCCACCATTCAAACGTTAGGACTGTTGCAACAGGTGTTGGAACTGGGCAGCCGTCAGGCCATCAATTACGAAATCAAAGGACACCTCAGTGTCGGGCGGGGTTGGAGCCGTGATATACGCATCCCGTTTTCACAGCAGGGTGAACTGGATTTCTGGCACTTTATCGGCGATAAGGCCATCCCCCGGCCCCTGGATGATGGATACTGAGGTGACCCGCCCGCTTCGCGTCTTCGATCACGACCGCGATAGTGCCGGGTTGCTTTATGTCTATCCGGTGGTCTCACGACGGTCCGGCGGAATCTCCATCGGAATCAACTTCAATCCCAACAATGCCTGCAATTGGCGCTGCCTGTATTGCCAGGTCCCAGAGCTGAAGCGTGGAACAGCGCCTGTGCTGGACAAAGCCAGGTTGCGACAAGAGTTGGCCGGCCTGCTCGAACAAATCGTCAATGGGGGCTTCTATCGCCAATTCGATATCCCTCCCCGTTATAGACGTCTGCGCGACATCGCCATTTCCGGAAACGGCGAGCCCACCACTTTGAAAGACTTTGACGCCGCTGTTTTCACCATCGAAGAAGTGCTGGATGGCCTGAATTACACTCTGGACATCGCCAAGGTCATCATCACCAATGGCAGTATGATACACAGACCAACGGTACAGGCAGGTTTGTCACGATGGGGCAAACTGGGGGGTGAGATCTGGTTCAAACTAGACCGGGCAACCCCCGCGGGACTGAAGGAAATCAACGGAGCAGCGATCTCCCCCTCTCAGGTCATGGCCAATCTGGCAACCGCCGCCCACCTGTGTCCTGTCCGAATCCAGACCTGCCTGTTCGCCCTCGATGGACAGCCGCCCCCCCTCGAAGAATGCCAAGCCTATCTCGATTTTCTCGCCACCGCGTTGCAACGGGATATCCCCTTGCAGGAGGTTTTGCTTTATGGACTGGCACGCCCCTCGATGCAACCCGAAGCCGCACTCATGGGAACTGTGCCAACGGCCTGGATGGAGGATTTCGCAGCCAAAATCCGCTCGTTGGGTCTGCCTGTCCGGGTCACCCCATAACCCTATCGATTTTATGGAATTTTTTGACTAAACTGAACAATCACTCAAACCGGGGAAAGAGGTATCAATCCATGCAATACCGTGTCTTTATCCATACCAATCACAAACAATGGCTGGGGGCGGTGGTCGCTGCCTACAGCATGAAACGAAACTCTCCCAATGCCGACAAGTTCGAAGTGGAGATCATCCATCACAAAGACTATCCCTTCATGCACCAGAGGGAAGGTCAGATCTATCTGCGGGATGGTCAGAAACGACCCTGGCTGAATGACGACCTGCAATCGTTCACCCCGCTGCGCTTTATGCCCCCTCAACTGATGAACTACGCTGGCCGGGCGGTGGTGGTCGATCCTGATGTGTTTGCAGTGGGCGACGTCTGGGAGCTGCTTTCCCGCGACATGCGTGGGGCTGGCATCATGTGCCGTCCCCGTACCGGTAAGAAAGGCAAGGAAGGTTGTCTGGCCAGCAGTGTGATGCTGCTCGACAATGCCAAATTGCCTCACTGG
Organism: uncultured Methylococcales bacterium; assembly: GCA_964445885.1. GTDB lineage: Bacteria > Pseudomonadota > Gammaproteobacteria > Methylococcales > Methylothermaceae > Methylohalobius. The sequence goes on along the minus strand of CAYUPV010000059.1, from coordinate 9,340 downwards.
AAGGTCGAAGAGACTTTCAATCGGATGTTCGAGTTCAAAGTGGACTACATGGACTGGATCTGCCTCAAACGCGAACCCCGGGAACTCATCGAATTGTTCGAGGATGAGTGGAACGACTTCGACAAGCTCACTCCTCAGACCAGGATGCTTCACACCACTCATCGCAGAACCCAGCCCTGGAAAACCGGCCTGCCCATCGATTTCCGCCCGGCCGAAAAGAAGAATCTCTGGGGATTGATCCTCCGCACACGCCGCCAGCTGTTCGGTGAATATGCCTTTCTGGGGCACTACAAGCCACATCCGGATCCGAACCAGGAACGCTACTTCTTCGGGTTGGTCAGGGAATGTCTTGAAAAGGGGCTGGTCACAGAAGACGACGTTCGCCGAGAGATGGCGCAGAATCATGTACGCCACGACGCCTTCGAGCTGATGGAACGCATCGAACCGCTCATTCCTCCGCCTGGACATCCCCTGGGATGGGATAGCGCCGAAACCCGAGAAGCCGCTTAGTCGATCGAGGCGGAAGAATGAAGTCCCATCGTACCAATGGTGTCACCCTACCCCCTAGCAGTCACGTCCCGCCCACGCAGGGAGCAGGGGAGTGATTTGAGGGCGTACGCGGCCTGGATAGCCGCGTCCAAACCTGGGGGGGGCGCGCCAGACCGAAGGTCCAGTGGACTTTCGCAGCCGTGTGAGCGCCCGGACAAGGAAGTCCGGGCCGGGCTTGCTTGTGAAGCAGATCGCGCAGCAAGATAAGGATTCACGGCGTCCCGCGAGACGAATTCCCTGCCTTGCCCCTCATGCAACTTTCACGATTACTATTTCCTTATCAGCCCTTTTTCCTTCAAATCGTCAATCATCGCAGCGACCACCGAATCCATGGCATCGATAGCATTCTTGGGATCCAGGGTCTTGGAACGGGCGGACCAGATCAGACGATCGGTCCTGGCATCGTAAAGATTGCTTTCCAGGCGAACTACCTTGTGGCGACTGATGTAGCCTGGCTGGTGAACGGTTTGCCAGCCGGCATGATAATAACCATAGTAACCACCCACAGGCACACTATAAGTTTGTGGAGGGTGGACCATTTCTTCCTCTTCGACACCGATCAGATCAGCAATGAGCACCGAATCCGCCTCCACGCCTTGGATCAGTGCTTCCAACTGGGCCTTGTTGTCCCAATGGGTGATATTCGAGACTTTGTGGCTGGGCGTCACTTTGACCCCGCTGGATTGCAGTTTTTCGGCAATCTTGTTCTCGAAGACTTCGCGTGTCGTCTCCTTGTCCACCATGGCAATCACCAGCACATGACTTGGATGGACAGCCTTGGCCTGTGGATCCACCCAACTGGAGAGCTCCGTTTCAGTGGAGGCACAGCCAGTGAGCAGAAGTGCCAGAACCAGTCCCCAGAAACCTGTCAAAAGGACAGAAGTCTTGGTCATAATCAGTCTCTAAAGTGTTATTATTTCAACGAATCGGTGGACTCCTTGTCTTTGTGCTCAGAGTTGGCCAAAACGATGGATCCAGCGCTCGTTCATGCATTCTATTGACCTGTTCTGAGCATTGTCAATGTAGATGGAAGGGCAGGATCATCAATGCCGGTCCGCACCTGTCACATTGTCTATGATAATAAAAGTCTGCTAGTTTCCGCTTCAATGACTCAGCCGGTAACTTGAACTTGTCTATCCACACTTCTGCTCAAACTTGCGAAGCCCCTCCGGTCTTCGATGAGATTTTGATCAAACGCTACGACAAAGCAGGGCCGCGTTATACCTCGTATCCCACTGCGGTGCAATTCAGTGAGGCTTTCACTGTCCAGGATTACCTGGGTGCAGCAGCAAGAAGCAACGAGCAAACACCTACTCGTCCCCTGTCGTTGTATTTCCACATCCCATTTTGCGCCACTCTTTGCTTCTATTGCGCCTGCAACAAGTTTGTCACCAAGAAAAAGGGAAAGGCGGTCGAATATCTTGAGCGGCTCTATCGTGAGATCGAGATGCAGGGCAAGCTGTTCGACAAGGCCCGCCTGGTGGAGCAACTGCATTTTGGAGGCGGTACTCCGACTTTTCTGACCTCCGATCAAATCGAAGATCTGCTCCAGAAGATCGGCCATCACTTCAACCTGCGGACTGACGAAGCACGTGATTTTTCCATCGAAGTCGACCCCAGAACCGTCAATGACGACTATCTGCAATCATTGTGGGACATGGGTTTCAATCGGATCAGCCTTGGCGTGCAGGACTTCGACCCCAAAGTACAGGAAGCGGTGCACCGCATCCAATCCCAGCAACAAACTCTGGAACTCATCGAAGCAGCGCGAAAGTCCGGCTTCCGATCCATCAACACCGATCTGATGTACGGCCTGCCCTTACAGACCATCGAAAGTTTTTCCACCACCCTCGACACGATCATCGAGGCATCACCGGACCGCATCTCCCTGTTCAACTATGCCCACCTGCCGGAGAGATTCTCACCCCAGCAACGCATCAAGGAGGAGGATCTGCCTTCCCCTGACGAAAAGCTTGCGATTCTCCAGCTTTCCGTGAACAAACTGAATGCCGCAGGATATGTCTACATCGGCATGGACCACTTCGCCAAGCCCGATGACGAACTCACCCAGGCCCGTCACGACGGTACCCTCTACCGTAATTTCCAGGGCTATTCGACTCACGCCGATTGCGACCTGGTCGGAATGGGGGTCACCGCCATCGGCCAGATCAACCACAGTTACGCCCAAAACCACCGGACCCTCGATGCTTATTATGCCGCTATCGACGCCGGCAGGCTGGCTGTCTTCAAGGGGTATTCTCTGAACCTGGACGACCGTATCCGGCGCAAGGTCATAGAAAGCATCATGTGCTACGGCCAGGTCGAATTCGCCTCCATCAGCGACCTGTTCGGCATCCAATTCGGCGATTATTTCCGGGATGAACTCAAACATCTGGAAATCATGGAACAGGACGGCCTGGTCACGCTCTCAGATAGAGCAATCCAGGTATGCCCGGCGGGTCGCCTGCTGCTCCGCAACATCTGCATGATCTTCGACCGCTACCTGCCACGAGCCCAACAAACAGCACGGTTTTCACGCGTCATATAGAGACTATCCTGTTGATTCTTCAAACATAAAAAGGCCGGCGGGGTTGCCCCCACCGGCCTTTTTGGTTACAGATCAGCCGCCGGATTCGGCAGTGATCGATGCCCAGTCCTAGTGCTTCCTGCGCTTCTTGTGATCAACAACCTTGTCTTCGTCGTGATCATCAGAGTCATCCATATCGTCGCCGTATTCATCATCCATGTCGTCGGCGTGATCATCTTCTTTGCAGCTATCTGCATACTCGACTGAGATTTCTTCCGAATAATCACCGTAGGTGACCGTCACGCCTTTCATGACGTCATCCTTGCTTGCTCCAAAGCGGACCCGGCCTTTGCCATCCTTGCATCCGAGGTAGAACTCGGCCTTGGATTCATCGCCCAGCAGGACCTTCGCAGGCACGTCGGGATCAACCTTACAACCGTCATCACTACCTTCCTGGTGTACCTTGACCCTCACGTCCAATTTGCTTTTCCTGCAATCAAATGTGGCTCTGGCCTCTTCCCATACGAAATCACTCATCATGCGTTCCCGTACCGTAAGTTCGAAGGTTTCCGTATCTTCATGCCCCATACCGTCATCAGCCATAACAGTCACTGTACAGGTCAACGGCATATCATAGCTGCCATACAGTTCGACATAACTGTCCAGGCTGCCATCGGAATTTTTCTCTTCCATCAGGCTGCCATCGCGAATCATCAGACCGTCACAACCATCGACCATCCAGTTGACTGAATTTCCATAAGGATTGTTGGCCCATACCTGGATGCTGATATCGTCACCCACATAGAAGGAATGGTCATTGATCGGATCGATCGACAACGGCATCACAGGCGTATCGCAGGCATCTCCAATGCCATCGTTATCGGAATCCATCTGATCCGGATTGGGCACATCGATACAGTTGTCAATGTTGTCCGCAACGCCGTCACCATCAGTGTCCATCGGGGTGTTGTTCACTGCATTGATGGTCAGCGTGGTCGTAGCGATATCGGACAGGCCGCCTTGGTCGGTGACAGTTAGAGTCACGTTATAGGGTCCACTCATGCTATAGGTATGAGAAGTGGTCATGCCGCTACCCATATTCCCATCACCGAAGTCCCAACTGTAGCTCAGCGTATCTCCCATATCCGGATCGCTGCTGCCACTGCCATCGAAGGAAACAGAATCGCCGACATTGTAGGTGGTGCCACTGACATTGATTATCGCTGTGGGCGCATGGTTCTGCACAGGGGCAGCTGCAATGATTGCAGTTGTCGTACTGGCAGTGGAACTCGCACCCTTATCGTCGGTGACTGTCAGAGACACGCTGAAAGTCTTGGCACTGGTATAAGTATGGGTTGGCTTCATGCCCGTACCGGTACTGCCATCACCAAAGCTCCATCTGTAGGAAGCAATCGTGCCGTCAGAATCGCTGCTACCGCTGCCATCGAACGTAACAGACATATTCACCGTGCCACTGTAGGGCCCTCCAGCATCGGCCGTAGGAGCCTGGTTGGCAGCTGTAATGGTCGCTGTAGTGCTGTCTGTAACAGATCCACCATTGCCATCACTGACGGTCAGTTTGACTGTATATTGGCCTGCCGAATTATAAGTGTGGGAGGGATTCATCATGGTACTCGTCCCACCATCACCAAATGTCCAACTGTAGCTCAGCGTGTCACCATCGGCATCAGAAGCTGTGCTTTTGAACTGGACTGCCACGCCCGCCGTACCACTGTATGGCTTGTTGAGAATGGAGGCGGTAGGAGCCGTGTTGGTTGCCTGTACGGGACACCAGAAATCCCATAGCGGATCAGAGGAACTGGCTTTGGCCTGAGAACTAAGATTAACGCCAGATGCATAACCTGCGTTTTTAATTAACTTCTTACCTGCCTCACTTTGCCCATTTACAGTGCCATGACATATTTGACAAGGTGCTTGGGATTTATCACCAAATTGATCTGTTAACCCTGCACCAGTATATGGATCGGGGGGATTCCCATTACGTGCACTACAAATAGTATTTAAATCCACTCCCATTGGACCAAACGCATGGGCCTGCCCCATGAAACCACCCAGGGCCAAGGCCATGACCCCCGTGGCCAGGGCGGCCCCACGCCGGTTTTCACTGTTAATGTTCATTCGTTTCATACGAACACTCCTGCTGTTGTTTGCTGTTGATGGAAATCGAGCAATGCGCTTTCCGATATCCAGGCCTGGTCTGTGCCTCATCGGTCCTGGTCGGGGAAAAGACACCTCGATTTCCGCTCAAGATCCCTTTAGCACATATCATGCCAGGCGATATAAAGCCGCATGAATAGCCACATGAATCGGCGCAAGGCATGGAGAGGTTGGGAAGTTCTCCAAAAGAATTGAGATAAATGAGATAAACAGGAAAGATGTGTTGGGAAACCACGACAGGGTGACGTAAGAATAATCCTATATCAGCAAAGAAAGCGTCACCCAGGCTAGGAATGACACCTGTCGCCAAGAACAGACAAACGGGACTGAAAGACCAAACGGGATAGCGCTATTGACCGCCACAGGGAAGGTAATCCATTGAACTTAAAAGACTTACAAAATTGTCAAGACATCTGCAGGCTGATGAACAAGTTTGTATCAGTCCAACCTGGATACAGGGATCGGTTGATGGATTCAGCAAATATTGGGACACCCTTCAGTCGCCCCCTTTCAACCGCACGGAGACGACTGATCCTCCAGCAGCGACCTCACCCGACCCACCACCCTGTCGAGTTCGTCTGGCAAGGGTTTTTGTACTGTGGATACGCGATCACCCAGCCATGCCACCCGCCCCGCTTCGATCAAGGCCCGATGAATCCGGCGGATGTCACGCCCGAGTCTGGTCGGAGCCAGGGTTAAGGCCAACGCACCGCGCCAGGCACGCAGCCGTTGTCGATTCCAAGGCTTCCCAGCCGCCGGTGGCAACGGATTGTCCGCACGCATGGCGAATCGCCCGCTTCCATAGGGGAAGATGTGAACCGGCTTGCCGGTAAAACAAGCTTCAGCCAACATCGACATGCTGTCCCCGGTCACGATGATCTCTTCGGCAAGGGCCAGAAATCCAAGGTAGGGATTATCACTGGCATCCGGGCGCCACAGGAAAACCTGCGCCGGCACCTCGATGGCTTTCTCCAGGACTTCGGCGGCAGCCGCCGAGGTTCTGGCACTGGTGCTGACAAGCAAGGAGGCACCCTGTTGAAGCGCCAGTTCGCTGGCCTGCCGCCCCAGCCTTTCTGCCGCTGCGGCATCGAAAAGGTATGGACCACTATCCCCTCCAACCATCAGGGCGATATAGGGGGGTGGCACCCAGATCCGTGATCTCCACGCTTTCGCGGCTTCCTCCAGAGACTGCTTCGTCAGCCGATGAAATGGCAGAGTGAGCTGGAGCACGTTGGGCAGGTTCGGCAGTTGATATTGGGGCGTGGTCACGATCAGATCGAACCGATTCAGCGCAGCCCAGGGTCGCCCCACATGAACGATCCTGACCCGATGGCCAGACCTTGCCGCCTGTTTGCGTATCCACAAAGCCACCGGCTCGTTGCGGCGGCCTGCGGTAAGGATCAGCTCCGGCCAGGGAGGCACCGGAACATCGCTGCGCTTACGGTCGATTCCGGCAAGGGTCGCTCCCCAACGTCCGACCAGGAGTTCATAGGGGCGGTAGTGCATCCGTTTGACTTCATAAGGCCAACCGAGCGCATCCGCCAGCGCCAGCAACTGGTTGTTGTCCCCTGCCTTGTGTCCGCACAGGAGCCAGACACGAGGGTCTGAACGGTTGTTATGGGAGAATTTCCCTCTCATGGTCATCTCTGGGATCAAGTATAATTTTCCGACATGCGGACATCGAAGCTGATTCACTTTCTCTTTTTTCTGGCCTCACTATGGCCGCCCCTGACAGCCGGCGCTATGACTGTCCACATTGCCTTTCTGGGACAGCAACCGGAGGATATCCGCCCGGCAGCGGCCAATCTGGAACCCCTCCATCCCGACTTGGGGATGCGCGGGGCCGAACTGGGTAATGAGGACAACAACACTACCGGACGTTTCACCGGCCAGAATTTCAAGCTGCTGGGCACGGTTCTGGAACAGGACGAGGACCCGGAGCGGGCCTTTTATTTCCTTCTCAAGGAGGGATACCGTCATATTGTCGTCAATCTGCCGGCCAAAAAGCTGCTGGCGCTGGCAGACATGGAAGAGGCTAAAAGTGTCCTATTGTACAATGCCGGCGCTTATGATGACCGCCTACGGGGATCCGAGTGCCGGGCCAACGTCTTCCATACCCTACCCAGCCATGCCATGCGTGCCGATGCCCTGGGCCAATATCTGAAGAAAAAACGCTGGCAAGACTGGTTTTTGGTTCCCGGCACCCGGCAGCAGGACCGGCTGTTCGCCAGTGCCCTCAAACGCACCGCCAGGCGCTTCGGTCTCGATATCGTCGCCGAAAAACCCTGGAGCTATGATTTCGATGCCCGCCGCACCGCCCAATCGCTGGTGGCCACTTTCACCCAGGGTGTGGATTACGACATCCTGCTGGTGTCAGACGAGGCCGGTCTGTTCGGCGACTACTTTCCCTATCGCACCTGGCTGCCGAGACCGGTGGCCGGCACGCAGGGACTGATTGCCACTGCCTGGCACCCGGCCCACGAACAATGGGGCGCAGTACAGTTACAAAACCGCTTCCGCGCACGCGCCGGTCGCTGGATGAAACCAAGAGATTACGCCGCCTGGCTGGCGGTACGCGCCATCGGCGAGGCGGCTACGCGCACCCGGAGCACCGATCTTATCAAAATTCGGGAATTTCTCCTGAGCGACAAACTGGCCCTGGCGGGTTTCAAGGGACGCCCGTTATCCTTCCGCCCCTGGAACGGCCAGCTGCGCCAGCCAATCCTGCTTACCGGCCCAAGGGCGGTCGTCGCGGTGGCGCCACTTGAGGGCTTCCTGCATCCGGTCAACGAACTGGACACGCTGGGATATGATGAAACAGAGTCCAGCTGCCATTTAACAAGGAAATAACCATGAAGTCGTTTGCTGTTGCAACCATTCTGAGTCTGCTCCCTCTTCACTCAGTCGCCGACACCATTCTGGTCACCCTGGAAAAGGACAACGCCGTGGCCATCGTCGATGGCGACCGGTTGACCCTGAACAAGGCCGTCAAGATTGGCCGTCGCCCCCGCGACATCAAACTCGGTCCGGATTTCAAGAAAATCTATGTTGCCGTCAGCGATGACGACACCATCCAGATTCTCGATGCGCAGACCTATCAAGTCATTGGCGCACTGCCCTCTGGCGAGGATCCGGAGACCTTCGCCATCGATCCGCAAGGAAAGTACATGTACGTCTCCAACGAGGATGACAATCAGGTGACGGTCATCGATCTGGCAACAGCCAAGGTGATCAAGGCCATCCCGGTGGGGGTCGAGCCGGAGGGTATCGCCGTCAGTCCTGATGGCGGGTGGGTGGTCAGTACTTCGGAGACCACCAACATGGCCCACTGGATCGATACCAAAACCCTTCAGATCGTCCACAACACCCTGGTGGACCCGCGCCCCCGGGCAGCCACTTTCACCTCCGACAGCAAACAATTGTGGGTCACTTCGGAAATCGGCAGTACGTTGACCATCATCGATACGGACAGCAAGCAAATCGTCAGGAAGCTCCACTTCAAGATTCCTGGGGTGACCCAGGCACTGATACAGCCGGTAGGCGTCATCGTGGACGACCAACGCCGTTACGGCTACGTGGCTTTGGGACCGGCCAACCGGGTGGCGGTGATCGATGCCCGGCAGCTGAAAATCGTGGATTATCTGCTCACCGGCAAGCGGGTCTGGCACTTGGCCTTCTCCAGCGATGGCCAACGATTGTTTACCACCAACGGTGTCAGCCACGATGTCACCGTGATCGACACCGGGAAACTGAAACCCGTCAAATCCATTCCCGTCGGCCATTATCCCTGGGGAGTGACAGTCAAACCATGAGCCATCCCGCCCTCGAAGTCGAACACGTCAACTTCGCCTACGGCAGCAAAAAAGCCCTCGAGGATGTCAGCTTCAGCGTCCACCAGGGCCACTGCGCCATTCTGCTTGGACCCAACGGTGCCGGCAAGAGCACTCTGTTCAACCTTGTCACCCGGCTGTTCGACAGTCCCACCGGCCACATCCGCATCGCCGGTTTCGACAACCGCAAGCGGTCGTGCCAGGCTTTGGCGCACATGGGTGTGGTGTTCCAACAGCCGACCCTGGACCTCGACCT
>CAYUPV010000058.1:0-14263 GCA_964445885.1 uncultured Methylococcales bacterium | reverse complement strand
CTGATCGAACAGGCTCAAAACCTCGCCACTCTGGCCCTGACGGAAGTGGATCGAATCCAGCAGTCCGATAGAGGTGAAAGCGAGCAGGATCACTACCGACATGGTGGCGGTGCGGCTCCGGATCACCTGCCGCCATGGGCGGCGCAGGTGCTCCAGCCGATAGCTGGCAAAGGTAAGCAGGCACAGACATGCCATCAGGGCGAACAGCAGAGCGTCGGTCCACAGGATCACCAGGTTCATTGCAGACGTACCCGTGGATCCACCAGGGTATAGGAAATATCGGTCAACACCAGGCCGATGATGTAGAGCACCGATCCCAGGAATACCATGACGCGAACGATAGCAAAATCCTGCCGGCTGATGGCGTCGATGGTATAGCTTCCCAGTCCGGGAATACTGAAGAAGGATTCAGTGAGCAGGCTGCCCATGAAAAGCAGCGGCAAAATGGCGACCACTCCGGTGAGAATGGGAATCAGGGCGTTGGGGAGCACGTGGCGGAACAAAACCTGGGGTTCAGACAATCCTTTGGCGCGGGCGGTGCGGACATAGTCTTTCTCCACCTCTTCCAGGAACAGGGTTCGGTACCAGCGGGTGGCCGAGCCGATCCCCGAAACCACGCCCACGATCACCGGCAGGATCACGAATTTGATGGCGGCCAGGCCCGAATCGTAACCGGAGATCGGTACCAGCTTCATCACCTTGCCGAACAGAAACTGGCCGGCGATGATATAGAACAAGGCCGAGATGGACATCAGGATGACGCACCCGGTCACTCCGCCAAACTCCAGATAGGTGCGACGGAAGAATACCAATAGCAGAGCAAACGTGGTGTTCACTGCCAGCCCCAGGAGCAATGTGGGGAGGGCGATGGCCAGAGACGGCCACATTCTTTCCCTGATATCGGCGCCGATGTCGCGACCACTGTCGGAACGGCCGAAGTGTAACAGGAACAGGCTCAATGATTTCTGAAAGAAGATCGTCTGGCTGAATTGCTCCATGCCGGTTTCCTGGGTATTGTAGAGCAATGGCTGGTCATAGCCGTGTTCGTGTTTCCATTTGGTGATGGCCTCTTCGGTGACATATTTTTGTCCCAGTTGCATTCTGGCCATGTCGTCTGGTGGATTGACAACAAAGAACAAGGCAAATGTGATCAGGTTTACTCCGATCAGGATAGGGAAGGCGTTGAGGATGCGGCGAACCAGGTAGGCGGTCATAGGGCAGTGGCCTGCATTCTCTTGCGATAGCTGAGCCAGGCAGGGATGATGGCCAGGACGATGCCTGCCAACAGCAGTCCCAGCGGCCACCACTGGGGATGGTTCCACAGTTGGCGCAGACGGGCCCGGTGCGGCGGTTCCAGGCGTAGGTATTTGAGGGTGTTGTTGGCCATCATATTGGGCTTTACGTTGTGAAGCCAGGCATGAAACAGAGTGAAGTTTTGCGGGTGGAAACCGAACACCCAGGGCGCATCCCGGCGGATGATGTCCTGCAATTGCCGGATCAGTGTCAACCGCTCTGGGGTATTGTCCATGTTGCGCATGCGTTCGAACAACCGGTCGAACTGAGAATTCTGGTAGTTGGCGGCATTCTCCCCCCCATATTTGGCTTTGGCATTGGGACCATAGAGCAGGAAAAAGAAGTTTTCCGGGTCGGGGTAATCGGCATTCCAGCCCCAGGTGAAAATCTGTGCATTACCGGTACGCATCTTCTCCCGGAAGCGGTTGTAATCTGTCGCGCGGATGACCAGTTGGACGCCCAGTTTTGCCAATTGCTTGCGGTACCAGTTCAGCCTCGCCTTGTCGTCCGGCCCACCGCCAGGGGTGTCGAAATACAGCAACAACGGTTCACCGGTGGTGGGGTTGTGTCCACCGGGGTAGCCCGCTTCAGCCAACAACCTTCGTGCTTCCTCTATGGATCTGCGTTGGGGATGGCCGTTGTCCCAGCGATAGACATAGGGGTTGATGCCTTCGGGGCCTTCCGTCCAGCCAAAGATCCCCGGTGGCAGAATGCCCTGAGCCGGTATGCCGCGCCCATTGGTGAAAATGGCGATGTATTCCTCGTAGTCGATGGCAATGGACAGAGCCTGTCGCAGTTTGCGTTTTTTTTCACTCAGGCCGCCGATCACGGGATCGAGCATGTTGAAGCCGAGATAGAATATCGAGGGCGCGACGGCGGTTTGCAGGCTTACCCCTTTCTCCCTGAGGGTATCAGTCAGTTGAGCCTGCCCGCTGGTGCCGAGGCGGATCGCTTGATCGAAACTGTCCGAGCCGATACCGGAAGCCTCGTAATACCCTTGCAGGAATTTATTCCAAGCCGGGATGGATTCACGCTCGAGGATGTAATGAACCCGATCGATGAAAGGAACGGGTTTGCCGGCATCGCGCAGTCTGCCTTGTGTCACGTCACCCGGTTCTCCGGCGGTGGGATAAGTCTCCCCATGAAAGTTGGGGTTTCTGACCAGCACCATGCGGCGGTTGGGGTTGTTCTGCACCAGCATGAAGGGGCCCGATCCCACCGGATACCAGTCCAAGGTGAGATTGCGCTCGATGAGCGGCAGTTGGTGATAGAACCGGTCGGCTTCCCAGGGTATCGGAGCGAAAAAGGGCATCGCCAGCCAGTATTTGAACTGAGGATATTTGCCCCGGATACGAATCACGTAACGATAACGGTCCAGAGGAGTGACCCCGGCGATCGAATAGGGACGCACGTCGAAGAAACCCTCAGGTTTTCCCTGCTGGTACCGCCGTTCCATTTCGCTGGCGAAATCCGCCAGCCCGACAATGTATTGCTTCATCAGGCCGGCGATGGGGGAATGGAGCTGTGGATGGACCAAGCGTTTGATCTGGTAGACGAAGTCCTCTGCAGTCAGTTCGCGAGTGGCCAGTTCACCGAAGTCCATTGGAGTGGCGATTTTCTCTAGGGCTTTTGAGGTCAGGACGTGGTAGCGCAGTTCCCCCTTGCGGTCACGTACGAAGGCTGGATGGGGTTGATAGTCCATGCCCTTGCGAATGGTGATCTGGAACTCGCTGTAAGCAATCCTGTCTGTAGGGGCATCGGAAGGAAGTGCCTGACCCTCCTTGTCGAAATAAGTCACTTGGGGCATGGATTGGGCCGCAAGCGGTGTCAGAGTATAGGGCCGTTTCAGATAGTGGTACTGTAGAGGGGGTTCGTAGATTTGTGCGATCAGGCGATACTCGTCGGAACTATAGGCCACCGCGGGATCCAGGTGTTTAGGGCGTTCGGAAAAAGAGGAATAATAGATGTTACCCAGCTTGTCCTTGGAGGGATACGGATTGTTCAATGGTCCCTCGCAGGCGCAAAGGCACAACAGGTACACTCCCAATAACGGAACAATCCAGCTGATTCTCATGAGCGTGTACTATACCATTTGGAACGGTGAATGAGATGATTCGCGTCATTCTGATCTTAGCGGTTTTGGGGGTTCTGGTTTGGGGGTTGCGATGGTTCATGCGCACTGCGCCGCAAGAAATCGCCACTACCTTGCGTGGCAGGGGGGGCGTGTTGTTGTTGGCCGTGCTGATCTTGCTCGCAGTGTTGGCCCATAGTTGGCTGGTTCCTTTACTAGGGGCTGCCGGTGCTGTGGTGGCACGGAGCCTGCCTTATCTGCCGCGCTTGTGGCCGTTGCTGGAACGGATCTGGCAACAGAATCAGTTTCGCCACCAGAGTGAGGCGGAGAATCCCGCTTCGGGTGCTTCAGCGATGCCCTCTTCGCGTGCTGAAGCCTACGAAGTGCTGGGGCTCAAACCAGGGGCGACGGAGAAGGAAGTCATTGCCGCTCATCGTCGCCTGATGCAGAAAGTCCATCCTGATCGCGGGGGATCCGATTTCCTTGCTGCCCAAATCAATCGAGCGAAAGAAATTTTACTGGCTTCACAAAAATAACCCTTGCATTTGCCGGATAAGTTGACTAGGCTGACAGCATCTGACCGATTTGATGATTTATGGATTTCCTTGTTTCCCGATTTCCGGCCCTGATAGAGGCAGCCGGAGAACCTCCAGCCCTCCATGGGCGAACCTCACGGTTTGGTGAGGGTTTCCATTCGCATTTCAATTTCACAAAATCCCATCGTTCCACAGCCCCTTCGCGTTGGCTTGTACGGCCTGGATTGTGCCCAATCAGTACCAAACTCCCGGGTGTTTGCCCGGATCTCGGCAACCCGGTCTTCGCGTCATTGGCCGGCTTGTCGATTTTTACTTTGACGAAATGGCGTGTTTTTTCCGATAGGGTTTAAGCAATGAAGAATATCTATGTAGGCAATCTGTCTTATCAGCTGAGCGAAGATGAGCTGCGGGATGCGTTCTCCCAGTTTGGGGAAGTCTCTTCCGTACGGATTATCAAAGACCGCTATACTGATCGTTCCAAGGGGTTCGGTTTCGTGGAAATGCCGGTAGATTCTGAAGCGGATTCCGCAATCCAGAGCCTTGATGGACAGGATCTCAAGGGTCGTAACCTGCGAGTGAACGAAGCCCGTCCCCGCGACGACTTCCGCCCGCGCCGCCAGTTCGCCTAAAGAAATCTGCCTGGATCCACGGGCAAAAGGTGATCGGACCCGAAGACGGCTTGCCGTCTTCGGGTCTTTTGCGTTGGTTGCATTCGTATAGGGACATAGGTACCCTGCGGTTAAAGGAAATCTGACTCAAGGGCCTGGTCGTCAACTTCATTATGACGTGCATTGTACGAGAGGGGTATGGACATGACAGAGCGCTATGATGTGATCATCGTAGGTGGTGGGATGGTGGGGGCGACCCTGGCCTGCTCTTTGGGTGGGACGCCATTGCGGGTGGCGGTCATAGAAGGGCAGCCGCCCCAACCGTTTGCGCCGAGTCAGCCATTGGAACTGAGGGTTTCCGCTATCAGCATCGCATCGCGGCGGATTCTGGAGGGGGTTGGGGCTTGGAATAACATTGCCGCCATGCGTTTGTGCCCTTTCCGGCGCATGAAGGTGTGGGAAATAACCGATGGCACTGAATTTCGCAGTCGTGACATCCACTATCCAGAGTTGGGATACATCATCGAGAATCGGCTGATCCAGCTGGGCCTAACCGAGCGTCTGCAGGAATTTTCCAACATCGATTTTGTCTGTCCGGCCCGGGCAAAGCGCTTGGATTATCATTCTGATGGCACGGAGATCGAGTTGGAAGATGGCCGTCTGTTATCCAGCCGCTTGCTGGTGGCTGCCGATGGCGGGCGTTCCCAGGTGCGGCAATCCGCCGGTATCGGGGTGACCGCTTGGGATTACGAGCAATCCGCTTTGGTGTTGACGGTACAGACTGCATATGATCAGCAGGACATTACTTGGCAGCGTTTCACTGAAAATGGCCCGCAGGCCTTTCTTCCGCTTCCCGGCCCCCACGCATCGCTGGTCTGGTACCAACGCCCCGAAGAAGTCAGGCGCCTGCAGTCACTGGACCCTGGAGAGTTGCTGAATGCGCTCTATGAGGCGTTCCCACGTGAACTGGGTGATATCGTCCAGATTTTCGACCGCGGGAGCTTCCCGTTGAAGCGTCAGCATGCCCAGCGATACGTAAAGCCGGGAGTCGCTCTGGTGGGGGATGCCGCGCACATGATTCATCCGCTGGCGGGACAAGGCGTCAACATCGGGCTCCTGGACGCCGCGGCTTTGGCTCAGGTCCTGGTTGCCGCTCAGGCCGAGGGCAAGGATTTCGGCGCACTGAAAGTGCTCAAGGATTATGAATCAATGCGCCGGCGCGACAATTTGACGATGATGACCGCCATGGATCTTTTCTATCGGGTGTTCAGCAATGCTTCGGTACCGTTGAAACTGCTGCGTAACGTGGGCCTGAGTCTGGCCCAGCGGCTTTATCCCGCCCGGCTGGCCGTGATGCGCCATGCCATGGGGTTGGAAGGCAATCTGCCCCGTCTGGCGCGAGGGGAGTCTCTGAGTTAGGCTTCACTTTTTCCGTTCTTTTTCTTCCTTTTGGAAGAAAAGCAGCCGTTGCTTGGTGATCGCGGTCAGAATACGGTTGCCCTCGGCCATCTTGACCGCTACACGGGCGTGGTAGATGGCTTGCTCAAGATCCCCGATGGCAAACGAATATTCGGCCAGATACCTCTGCCCCTCAGCGGTCTCTCCCAATCCGGCATACGCTTGTGAGAGCAATTTAAACAGCACAGGATAATTTCGCGCCCGTTCCGTGATGTGGGGTTCAATCAGTTCTTTTGCCTCCCGGAAGCGTCCGTTGACAAGCAAGGCCTGGGCATATTCCAGCTTGAGCACCTTGGAGGCAGGAAAGTGTCGTAACGCGGTTCGATAACGTTCCAGTCCCTGATTTTTGTTTCCCATGGCCATTTCCACTTGGGCCAGGGCATGAATGAACCGGGGTTGGTAGGGGAAGCTTGAGGTCAGATCGAGCAGGAGGCGTTTACTGGCCTCGAGTTGATTCTCAGCCCGTAGAATTAATGCCAGGCCATAGCGGGCTGCTGACTTTTGAAGCGCTGTCCCCCGCTGCATGGAGGCCTGAAAATCCGGTTTGAGAAGCCCGGATTCCCTGGCCGTGACGACCCGCAGTTTGGTCTTGGTCAAGAGATAGCCCAGGGAATCGGTATATTGATGATAGGGGAAGGCTTCGGCGCGCGACCGGGTGTCGGCGATGCGCGAGCTGGTGACAGGGTGGGTGCGGAGGAATTCCGGAATATCGTGACCCAGGTAACGGGTTGCCTGTTGCAACCGCTCGAAGAAGGTGGGCATGCTGCGTGGATCAAATTCACTGGCGTCCAAAATCTGCAGGCCGATCCGGTCGGCTTCCTGTTCATTGGACCGGGTGAAGTTGATCTGGGATTGTATACTGCCGGCCTGTAGCGCAATCAGGGCTGCTTGCGCTGCCGCTGGAGACTGAGTGCCGATTAAAATGGCCGCCAGAGTGGCCGCCGCCATCGGCAGTGTCATGCGGCTGGCTGCAGCGAATGCGCGTTTGAGATGATGCTGGGTGACGTGGGCGATTTCGTGGGCCATGACCGAAGCCAGTTCGCTCTCCGAGTGGGTGGTCAGGATCAGGCCAGAGTGAACGCCGATATAGCCCGCGGGTCCAGCAAAGGCATTGATACTGGGTTCCATCACCAAAAAGAAATGAAACGTTTGCTGCGCCATATCGCTATGGCTGACCAGACGATTGCCCAATGAAGCGATATAATCTTGTATTTCCGGATCTTCACTGATTTCAACATGTTGGTGTAACCTGCGGAAAAACGCCTCCCCCAGTCGCTTTTCCTCGATCGGGGTCATGACGTCGTCGGAGGGGGCGCCCATGTCAGGTAATTCTGGCAGCGTTGCGTACGAAGACGGAGTATGAACCGTAATCACGGTCAGCAACAGCAGAATTGTGAAGATTCTCATTGGTGGGTGTTTTATCGAATGAATGAGCAAGAGACACGTATTGGTTCGGCCGGGTTCCTGAAATATACCCTCCAGGTCAATACGTCACCCTATCTGGGAGAGGCGGCTGATCTCGCGTTCGGTTTTGCTCGGGCCGTACTGGCCAAGGGGCATGAATTACACCGTGTGTTTTTCTATCGCGACGGAGTGTATCACGCCTTGGCCCCGGCATCCCCGCCAGTAGATGAGGCGGAGAAAATTGTCCGCTGGTCGGAGCTGGCTGATGCCTGGGGGGTCGATCTGGTGATCTGTTCTGCGGCGGCGCAGCGTCGGGGGGTGTGGGATCCGGCAGGAAGGGGTGATTTGGCGCCAGCGTTTCGGGCGGCCGGGTTGGCCCTTCTGGTCGAATCGATTCTGGAAACTGACCGCTATGTGATATTCGGCTGATGCGGCATCTTTGTCTGTTTCGTCACGGACCTGTGGGAGGCAGCAGGCCTCAGGATGCATTCGACTTGTTACTTACCCTGGCTGCCTTCGATCAGGAAGTGGAAGTCCTGTTGCTCGATGACGGTGTCTGGCAACTGTCGCCCGATCAGCAACCTCGGGACTCGATAGGTAGGAATCTCCCTGCCCTTTGGCGAGAGCTGGATGTCTATGGGATCCCGAGGCCTTGGGTGGAGGAGGAGTCGCTGTCGGAAAGAGGACTGGGTCAGGTCCCGCTGCTGATTCCGGTCAGACGGGTAAAGCGTTCCTCACTGCCTCAACTGTTACAGGGATTTGACCGAATCGTGGGGGATTGACAATGGCCCTGCTGCATGTGATCTGCCAATCGCCGTTTGAAAGCAAAGTTTGGTCTCTTTGCCAGGAGCGGATGACCGATGGAGACGCCCTGCTACTGGTTGCCGACGCGGTCTATGCCATCCATGGGCAGGTGGTGGCGAACTACCTCGAGGGGAAGGCATGCGAGGTGTATGTATTGATTCCTGATATGCAGTCCAGGGGAGTGAAAGATGATGTCCGGGCTGGGAATATTCAGCCAGTCGGGTTTGATGGATTCGTGGATTTGACCGTGAGATATGAGCGGATAGTGACATGGTGACGGCAAGGCCCGGTGGCAAGGTGAGGGTGAATGCAGACGGGTTTCTCCTCGATCATCGTGAGTGGAACCGGGAGGTGGCGGAGTGGCTGGCTGTCAGTGACGGGATCGAGCTGACCGAAGCCCATTGGGAGATCATTGAATTCGTGCGCAATCATTATCTACGTTGTGGTCACTTTCCCAACATGCGTGTTTTCGTCAAGGCGGTTGCCGGGACCTTGGGGGAAGAGAAAGGAAACAGTCGTTACCTGCATCGACTGTTTCCCAAAGGGCCTCTGAAATCTGCCTGCAAACTGGCGGGTTTGACCAAACCTCCCCATTGTCTTTGAAATCAAGGGTTGTGATCCACAGTCAAGCCCCCATCTATCTGAAGAGGAGAATGAGAAACCGAGGAGGTAAACAATGGCGACGAGATCATTGGCAAAATCTCAATGGGAAACGTATTTTGACCAGGTTGCCAAGCACCTGAAGGTGAGCCAGGCAGAGATCGAAGTGGTGGGGATGAATCTGGGGGATCAGGTCGAAGGTGAATGGGTGCCGTTCTATGGCATCAGTTACGATCCCAAGGACGATGTGGTCGAGTTTGTGTTGGAAGGCGTCGATCATTTGGTTCACCATTCCGAGGAAGTCTATATTGATGAGGACATAGAAGGGTTAAGAAGTATCGAGGTAGTGGGGAGCGACGGGATACGGCATATCGCCAAGTTGAAGGAAATTCTGAAGCTGCCTGCTCCCGATTAATTACATATTTCGTCACTACTACGAAGTCTCGCGCGACCCTGTCCCATTGCCCGGATAGGGTCGTTGCGTTTGCGCCAGGCATGTCCTACCCTGTTAAATTTGGTCGGCAGAAAGAATCAATAGGTCGCCATTTTGGGAGGACGGAACATCATGCTTTCAGACATTGAAATCGCGCAGCAGGTGCGGATGCGCCCGATTGTCGAACTGGCCAAAGAGAAGTTCGATATCGACCCGCAACATCTGGATCCTTACGGGCATTACAAAGCGAAGCTCTCATTCGACTATATCAGCAGTCTTGGGGGTAAGGCGCCGGGGAAATTGATTCTGGTCACCGCCATCAGTCCCACTCCGGCTGGGGAAGGTAAGACCACCACCACGGTGGGTCTCGGCGATGCCCTCAACCGGATAGGTAAGAAGACCCTGATATGTCTGCGAGAGCCCTCTCTGGGGCCTTGCTTTGGCATCAAAGGAGGAGCCGCCGGGGGTGGGCATTCCCAAGTGGTCCCCATGGAGGACATCAATCTGCATTTTACCGGTGACTTTCATGCCATCGGTGTTGCCCACAATCTCTTGGCCGCCATGGTGGATAACCACATCCATCATGGCAATGCGCTCGACCTGGATGTGCGTCAGATGAGCTGGAAACGGGTAGTGGACATGAACGACCGCAATCTGCGCCATATTATCGAGGGATTGGGGGGCAAGGTGCACGGCGTGCCACGCGAGGATGGTTTCGATATCGTGGTGGCGTCGGAAGTGATGGCGATTCTGTGTCTGTCCGATTCGCTTGCTGAGCTGAAACAACGTCTGGGTAATGTCCTGGTGGGTTATACCCGTTCCGGAGAGCCGGTCTTCGCCAGAGATATCAAGGCCCAGGGAGCCATGGCGGCATTGTTGAAAGATGCGATCCGGCCGAATCTGGTCCAGACGCTGGAAAACAATCTGGCTTTCATTCATGGAGGCCCTTTTGCCAATATCGCTCATGGCTGCAATTCGGCCATCGCCACCAAGGCTGCCTTGAGGATGTCCGACTATGTAGTGACCGAAGCCGGCTTTGGAGCCGATCTGGGGGCGGAAAAATTCATCGATATCAAGTGCAGGATGACCGGGTTGCGTCCGGATGCTGTCGTCCTGGTGGCCACTGTCAGGGCCCTAAAGATGCATGGGGGTGTGCCGAAGGATGATCTGCGGCAGGAGAATCTGGTAGCACTCGAGAAAGGCTTCGCGAATCTCGAGCGTCATTGGCGGAATATTCGAGCGCATTTCGGTTTGCCGTGTGTGGTGGCGATCAATCACTTCGTCAGTGACACTGATGCGGAAATAAAGTTGCTACAGGACAAGGTGGCCGGTTTGGGGGCCAAGGCGGTTGTCTGTCATCATTGGGCCGATGGGGGGGCGGGAGCCGAAGCATTGGCTTACGAAATGGTCGAGGCAGTCGGTCACCCGTCACAATGCCGTTTTCTGTATGAAGATCAACAGCCTCTATGGGAGAAGATCGAGGCTGTCGCCACCAAGATATATGGGGCGGATGGAATCGCTACCGATGCCAAGGTTCGGGGGCAGATTGGAGCCTTGGACGGCAACTATCGGCACTATCCAGTCTGTATCGCCAAGACCCAGTATTCCTTTGCCTGCGATCCGGTGCTGCTCGGGGCTCCGAGTGGACATACCCTGACAATCAGGGAGGTGCGTCCTGCCCATGGCGCCGAATTCCTGGTAGTGATTTGTGGCAATATCATGACCATGCCCGGACTACCCAAAAGTCCAGCTGCCGAGCGAATCGATGTCGATGATAATGGCCATATCAATGGGTTATTCTGAGGGTGGGTCATATGCCTCAAGCTGGTATGGGATATGACACAGGAACCTCTTGACAACCCCAGGCGCGGTGCTAGACTGGCGGTTACCGAAAGGAAGGAGGTCACTTGGTGGAAGCAACTGCCGGGTGGGAAAGTTTAAGGAAGGAGCGATTGAAACAATAATTGAGTGAACTGATAAGGAGGTAACTCAATGGCTGCAACGACACAAAGCGTTAGCGCTGCTGCTGAAGCCCCACTGGTTGATAAGAAGTGGCTGGCGGTAGCGATTGGTATTTACAGTGTATTTTACGCATGGGTCCGGTGGTACGAAGGGGTTTATGGCTGGTCAGCTGGCCTGGACGCTTTTGCGCCGGAATTTGAAACATATTGGATGAACTTCCTGTACATTGAAATTGTTCTGGAAGTGACGACGGCCTCGGTGCTGTGGGGCTATCTGTGGAAGACCCGTGACCGCAACCTGGATGCGATTGTGGGCACCCGTGAAGAACTGCGTCGTAACTACACCCATCTGGTGTGGCTGGTGGCTTATGCCTATGCCATTTACTGGGGTGCGAGCTACTTCACCGAACAGGATGGCACGTGGCATCAGACGATCGTGCGTGACACCGACTTCACGCCGAGCCACATCATCGAGTTCTACCTGAGCTATCCGATCTACATCATCACGGGCTTTGCGTCATTCATTTATGCGCACACCCGTCTGCCCTACTTCAACTATCAGAAGAAGGGTCTGTCGTTGCCGTACCTGGTGACGGTGGTGGGACCGTTCATGATTCTGCCGAACGTGGGCCTGAACGAATGGGGTCACACCTTCTGGTTCATGGAAGAGCTGTTTGTGGCACCGCTGCACTACGGCTTCGTGTTCTTTGGTTGGATGTCTCTGGGCGTCCTGGGCACCTTGCTGCAGGTCTTTGCCAGCTTCGCCAACCTGATTGGACGTGAACTGTGCGGAGAAGAAGTCTACAGTGGAGGAGACGCGGCTCAGTGGCCTGAATAAGGTGGGCTGAGGGCGTTTAGCCGATTGAGGGAGGTCGCCGGGGCGCCGGCGGCCCCCCTGCCAGGGAGGCGAAGAGAAGCCTGAGCTGAGACTTGGGTGGAAAAGCAACAACAAGAGACTTTGGAGGTAAATAATGAGCACTATGTCGACTGCGGTTCGGTCACACGCCGAAGCCGTTGAAGCGTCCAGGTTGTTAGACTATTTTGGACTGTTTATTTTATTTTTCGTGCTGATTGGTGGCTACCATGTGCACGGCATGCTGACCATGGGCGACTGGGATTTCTGGGCTGACTGGAAAGACCGTCGTTTGTGGGTGACGGTGTACCCGATTGTGCAGGTGACCTTCCCGGCGGCTGTTCAGGCTGTGTTGTGGGAACGTCTGCGCCTGCCATGGGGTGCGACTGCCTGCGTATTGGCGATTCTGTTGGGTGAGTGGATCAACCGCTACTTCAACTTCTGGGGTTGGACCTACTTCCCGATCAACTTTGTTTTCCCGACGGCGGCGGTACACATGGCGATCTTCCTTGACGTCGTGCTGATGCTGTCAGGCAGCTTCCTGTTCACCGCGGTAGTGGGTGCACTGGGCTGGGGCTTGTTGATGTATCCAGGCAACTGGCCGGTGATTGCACCGCTGCACGTGCCGGTGGAATACAACGGAATGCTGATGTCTGTGGCGGATATCCAGGGCTATCACTATGTCCGTACGGGGACGCCCGAATACATCCGGATGGTGGAAAAAGGCACCCTGCGTACCTTTGGTAAGGACGTGGCCCCTGTATCCGCATTCTTCTCTGGCTTCATGTCCATCCTGATCTACTTCATGTGGCACTTTGTGGGCCGTTGGTTCGGCACCGTGAAGTTTGTCAAACGGACCTGATGCAGACCCAGAGCAGAGACAGACAGACAAATTGAGGAGGAAATAAATGAAAACGATAAGAGACAGGATCGCACGCTGGTCGATGGTCGGCGTATTGATGACCTTGGCGGCGGCGGTGATGTACACCCCGGCGGCCTCGGCCCACGGAGAGAAATCGCAGGCGGCCTTCCTGCGTATGCGTACCATTCACTGGTTTGACCTGAACTGGTCGACCGACCATCTCAAGGTGAACGAAGAGATGGAAGTGACCGGTAAGTTCCACGTATTTGGAGGCTGGCCGGAATCGGTGGATCCGCCGGAAGTATCGTTCCTGAACATTGGGATACCGGGACCGGTATTCATTCGTAAGGAATCGTACATAGGCGGGACCTTTGTGCCGCGATCGGTTCGCTTGGAGATTGGTGACACCTATGACTTCAAAGTGGTGCTGAAAGCCCGTCGTGGTGGTGAATGGCACATGCACACCATGTTGAATGTCCAAGGTGGTGGACCGATCATTGGCCCGGGCAAATGGGTGACCATTGATGGGAAGCTGAGTGATTTCCGCAACCCCATCACCACCCTGACTGGCCAGACCATTGATCTGGAAAACTACAACGAAGGCAACGTGTGGTTCTGGCATGTACTATGGTATGCCATTGGTGTGGCCTGGATGGTCTACTTCTGCCGTCAGCCGGTGTTTCTGCCGCGACTGCTCATGACCAATGCGGGTCGTGGAGACGAACTGATGAGCCCGACCGACAAGAAAGTGGGCTTGCTGTTTGGTGCTGGCACGCTGCTGCTGGTGATCTTCGGCTTCAGTAGTGCGCAGAGCAAATATCCGGTGACGATTCCGCTGCAGGCAGGTACGCTGCGTGGCATCAAGCCGATTCAAATGCCTGCGCCTACGGTGGACGCGAAAGTGGAGGAAGCCACCTATCGTGTGCCAGGTCGAGCCATGAAGATGGTGATCACTGTGACCAATAATGGATCAGCGCCGGTTCAGCTGTGCGAATTCAACACGGCGTCGGTTCGTTTCATGAACCCCGAAGTGTGTGAAGACGACACGGGTTATCCGGAAGACCTGCTGGCAGACGAAGGTCTGACGGTGGTGCCGAACGATCCGATTGGTCCGGGTCAGACGGTAACGCTGGAAGTGACCGCATCGGATGCTGCATGGGAAGTGTATCGTCTGGCAGACATCATCTACGACCCGGACAGCCGTATGGCTGGAATATTGTTCTTCTATGACAATGCCGGCAACCGTCAGATGGTTCTGATTGACAATCCGCTGATTCCGATCTTCATGTAAGATCCGGGATCGCAAGAGCGATCGTCGACAATAATAACAATGATCCAATCATTCGAAGCCCCCTCACCACGAGGGGGCTTTTTTCATGG
>CAYUPV010000057.1:0-14341 GCA_964445885.1 uncultured Methylococcales bacterium | reverse complement strand
CAAGCAGGCTTTCGCCCAGGTCACGAATCCGGCCATCGACCCGATCCGTGAAGAACTGGTCATGTCGCTGGTGAGCATGATCGGCCCACGCCCAAATCTCCTGGGCCTGGATCAGGGAGACACCCATATGCGCCTGGAGGCTCATCAGCCGATCCTCACCAATAACGATCTGGAAAAGATCCGCTACATCGAATCCCGCACTCACGGGGCCTTCCGCACCGCCACCTTGAGTTTCTGTTATCCGCTGGAAGAAGGGGTGGCAGGCATGGAAACCGCATTGGACAAGCTATGTGAGCAGGCTGAAAAGGCGGTGCTGGAGGGTAACAATATCCTGATCCTTTCAGATAGGGATGTGGATGCACAGCATGTCCCCATTCCCGCCTTGCTCGCCACCTCGGCGGTGCATCATCATCTGATCCACAAAGGGCTGCGTACCGAAACGGGGCTGGTGGTTGAGACAGGAGAGGCCCGGGAGGTCCATCATTTCTGCGTTCTGGCCGGTTACGGCGCCGAAGCCGTCAATCCATACCTGGCCTTCGACAGCCTCTCTACTCTGCGCCATCGACTACCTGAGCCCATCAGCGAGGAAGAAGCTCACTTGCGCTACATCAAAGCGGTGGACAAGGGCATCCTGAAGGTCATGTCGAAGATGGGGATCTCCACTTATCAATCCTATTGCGGCGCCCAGATTTTCAACACACTGGGATTGAATCAGGATTTTCTCGATCGCTACTTCGCCGGTACTCTCAGCACTACAGAGGGAGCGGGCTTGAAAGATATCGCCACCGAGGCGCTGCAACGCCACAAACAGGCCTTTGGTGATCCCTTGGAACTGCGCGAATCCCTGGACGTGGGTGGTGAGTTCGCCTACCGGATGCGTGGCGAGACCCACGCCTGGACACCGGATTCTATCGCTAAACTACAGCATGCCACCCGCAGCAACAATCGTGAGACTTATGAGGAATTTGCCCGCCTGATCAACGAACAGAGCGAACGCACCTTTACCCTACGCGGATTGATGCAGTTCAAATACGACCGTGATCCAGTCCCCCTGGAAGAGGTAGAACCAGCCAGTGAAATCGTCAAGCGTTTCGCTACCGGCGCCATGTCCTTCGGTTCCATTTCCTGGGAGGCTCACACCACCCTGGCCATTGCCATGAACCGCATCGGTGGCAAATCCAATACCGGCGAAGGGGGTGAATTGCCGGAACGCTTCAAACCCTTGGAAAACGGTGACTCCATGCGTTCGGCCATCAAACAGGTGGCCTCCGGGAGGTTCGGTGTCACCACCGAGTACCTGGTCAATGCCGACGATATCCAAATCAAGATCGCCCAGGGCGCCAAGCCCGGTGAAGGCGGTCAGCTGCCTGGTCACAAAGTGGACCAGATCATCGCCAAGGTGCGTCATTCCACCCCTGGGGTGGGACTGATCTCACCGCCACCCCACCACGATATCTATTCCATCGAGGACCTGAAGCAACTGATCTACGATCTCAAATGCGTCAACCCCAGCGCTCGTATCAGCGTCAAGCTGGTATCAGAGATGGGTGTCGGCACCGTTGCGACAGGGGTGGCCAAGGCTCATGCCGATCATGTCACCATCTCCGGCTATGATGGTGGTACGGGTGCTTCCCCACTGACCTCCATCAAGCACGCCGGCCTGCCGTGGGAAGTCGGACTGGCGGAAACCCACCAGACCCTGGTTTTGAACAAGCTACGTGGCCGTATCTGCGTCCAGGTGGATGGAGGCCTCAGAACAGGTCGCGACGTAGTGATTGGTGCGCTCCTGGGGGCCGATGAATTCGGTTTCGCCACCGCACCTCTGATCGTCGAAGGCTGTATCATGATGCGCAAATGCCACCTCAATACTTGCCCTGTGGGCGTAGCCACCCAGGATCCGGTATTGCGCAAGAAGTTCATGGGGAAACCGGAATACCTGGTCAACTACTTCTTCTTCGTCGCCGAGGAAGTACGACAACTGATGGCTCAACTCGGCTATCGGAGCCTGAAAGAGATGACTGGTCAATCCGACCGTCTCGATCTCGCCGATGCGATCAACCACTGGAAGGCCAAAGGTCTGGACTTTTCCAAGATCTTGAGAAAACCGGAGGCGGGGCCTGACGTGGCCGTCTTCAACTGCGAACCGCAACCGCACGAAATCGATAAGGCCCTGGACTGCAAGCTGATCGAAGCGGCGCAGCCGGCCCTCGAATCCAAGCAACCGGTACTGATAGACATGCAGGTTTGCAATACCGACCGATCCGTTGGCGCCATGCTTTCTGGGAAGGTGGCCAAACGCTATGGTCACGAAGGACTCCTCGATGACACCATTCACATCACGCTGAAAGGAACCGCAGGACAGAGTTTCGGGGCTTGGCTGGCCAAGGGGGTTACCCTGGAGCTGGACGGGGAAGGAAACGACTACGTCGGCAAGGGATTGTCCGGAGGTCGGATCATCATCTACCCACCCAAGGAAACCCCGATCGTCGCCGAGGAAAATATCGTCGTTGGCAACACCGTACTCTATGGAGCCATCCACGGCGAATGTTACTTCCGTGGCATTGCCGGAGAACGATTCGCGGTCCGCAACTCCGGCGCTATTGCCGTCGTCGAGGGTGTGGGGGACCATGGATGCGAATACATGACAGGCGGTATTGTCGTAGTCCTGGGCGAGACGGGTCGCAACTTCGCCGCCGGGATGTCAGGGGGAATCGCCTATGTACTCGATGAAATAGGTGATTTCGAACGACGGTGCAACCAAGCCATGGTGGGTCTGGAACCCGTGTTGGCCGAGGATCTGGCCTTGGAGGAACTGGACCACCAGGGTGGCGACCTGGAAACCCACGGGTGGGTGAAGGTCGCCCACGACATGACCCGCTTCGATGAGCAGCGCCTCCATGCCCTCATTCAGACCCACCTGCACTTCACCGACAGTCAGCGAGCCCGGGAAATCCTGGAAAACTGGGCCGATTATCGGGGTAAGTTTGTCAAGGTGATGCCCATCGACTACCGACGCGCGTTGGAGCAGCTGCAGGCGGAGCGTCAACCGGCAAACATGCGCATGACAGCATAAACAAATCGAGTGGACACTTGTTCAGTCCACTCGATCTCCGAACGCAAAGACCACTACATAGAGAATCGAAGAGGTAATTTCATGGGTAAACCCACCGGTTTCCTGGAAATCCAGCGCCGCGAGCGAGGCTATGAACCTGTCGCCGACCGGGTTCAGCACTTCCGTGAATTCGTCATTTCCCTCCTTCCCGATGAAGTCGCGGAACAGGGCGCAAGATGCATGGATTGCGGCATACCCTACTGCCACAGCGGCTGCCCGGTCAACAACCTGATCCCCGACTGGAACGACTTGGTCTACCGGGACAAATGGCAGGAAGCCATCAGAGAGCTCCACCGCACCAACAATTTCCCCGAATTCACCGGACGGGTCTGCCCGGCCCCCTGCGAAGCCGCCTGTACCCTGAATCTGGATGACGACCCGGTTACCATCAAGACCATCGAATGCACCATCGTCGATCGTGCCTGGGAAGAAGGCTGGATCAAACCTGAAATCCCCGAAGCACGGACAGGAAAAAGAATTGCGGTCGTAGGATCGGGACCCGCTGGCATGGCGTGCGCTCAGCAGCTGGCTCGTGCCGGCCACTACGTGGTCGTGTTCGAGAAGAGCGACCGTATCGGCGGTCTGCTCCGTTATGGTATCCCCGATTTCAAGATGGAAAAGCGCCTGATCGACCGGCGGATGGCTCAGATGCGAGCTGAGGGTGTCGTCTTTCGCCCAGACACCCATATCGGGAAGGACCTTCATGCCAATGACCTCATGCAGGAGTATGATGCCATCGTGCTCACTGGTGGATCGGAAAAACCCCGCGACCTCAATGTACCCGGCCGCGAATTGAAAGGCATACATTTCGCCATGGAGTTTCTACCGCAGCAGAACCGCCGCGTGGCAGGCGAAGACGTCCCAACGGAAGAAAGCATTCTCGCGACGGGCAAGAAAGTGGTGGTGATCGGCGGAGGAGATACCGGTTCCGATTGCATTGGCACTTCCATTCGCCAGGGAGCCACCTCGGTGGTTCAATTGGAAATCCTGCCCAAACCCCCGGAAAAGGAAAACAAACTGTTGACCTGGCCCTACTGGCCCAATAAGCTCCGCACCTCCTCTTCACACGAAGAGGGAGCCGAACGCCTGTTCAGTGTCAACACCAAATCTTTCGAAGGAAAGGATGGTCGCGTCAGCAAAGTGAATTGTGTCGAAGTAGAATGGCAGCGGGATGAACATGGCAGTTGGCAGATGCAGGAAGTGCCTGGGAGCAACTTTTCCATCGATGCCGATCTGGTTTTTCTTGCCATGGGGTTTGTGCACCCCGTCCACGAAGGGATGCTTGAAGAACTAAACGTGGAGCTTGACCCGCGAGGCAATGTCAAGGCCGACACCCGGAATTATCAAACCTCCATAGACAAGGTGTTTGTTGCCGGAGATATGCGCCGGGGACAGTCCCTGGTCGTTTGGGCCATCAGGGAAGGACGTCAAGCTGCCAGATCGGTTGACGAATACCTGATGGGTTATTCCGAGCTACCATAAGGGTGATTCAACCATTCAGCACAACGACGCAAGGCCAGGGATGCCTCTCTGCGCCCTCCGCGTCGCTGCGGTGAAATCCTTTGGCTTTTCAACCTGCCTGCTCCAGCAACGATAAGTCCATCAAGCCACCAGCACAAATGTCCTGATAAGTAGCTCACAAGGGAGACAAAGCCCGCCAGATAGCCGTCCAGGTATCCAGCAGATACCAGTCTAGTTCCTTCTTCAACACCCCCTCCAGGCGCAATTGGATCATACGGGTTATTGAACCATAAAAAAAAGCGCTGGCAACGATTGGATCGGTGCGTCTGAGTTCCCCCTTGTTGATCCCATCGCGCATGATTTGGGTCAATTGTTGCAACGGCTGGGAAAGACTCAAGGGGGTACGGGAAGGCAGAAACTCTTGATGCCGCACTGTGATGATGAAACGCATGACGTCTGGAGCATCCTCAGACAGAGTGAAAAAGAGTTCGACGATGGCTCTCAGACGCTCAAAGGTGTCCTTATTTTTTCTGTTGATCTCTTTGATTGAATCATTCAGGCTCTGCAGAATATCTTCAAACAAAGCATCCGCGATGGCCTCCTTGTTTTTGAAATAATGATAAATCGTTCCCGTACTCACGTCGGCTTGGCGGCGTATATCGGCAATCGATGTATTGAAGTATCCTTTCTCCGTGAATAGCATCAATGCCGCCTTTAATATTTCTTCCTTGGGTTCTTTCTTTTCATTGCTTCGGGCAGAATTCGTAACCATTTTATATCTTTATGACTTCCATGATGAGATTGAGCCTATTTTATTATTTTTATCACGCATAAGTAAGTAATAGATTGAATGCTCGCTCGATATCTTGTTCTCTTCCTCGGTCGTGATTAGGTTCCTTGCAACCCTGATCAGCCTTACCCTGGCCCTGTTCCTGGCTCTGGTATGGGCCATCTTTTCAGACCATCCGGCAGTGCCCCCCGGGCAACGAAATCGAACCCAGTATTATTCTCAATCTCCACAGAATCATCGATTGGACGTCCAGGAACTGGAAGAACAGATTGTCAGGCTGCTATCAAAATTCTCGATACCTGTAGGAGTAAAGGCAGAAATACGAGGAAGAGAACAGGTCGATCTGACAATCACCCTGACCACTTCGCTGCCCAGGCCATACATGAATCTTGTCTTCCAATCGACTCTTGAAGGGGAAAGGCTTCGTCTGGACCAACTACGGGTAGGCCGGGTCCCGATACCTGGGGAAGTACTCGAATGGCTGTTGACCTGGCTCCCGAATGAGATTACCCAGGTTTACGACTTCGGCTCCAGACATGCAACGATGTCCCTACGGAATCAGCGCCACGGAGGAACCGGAACTCTTCTTAGCCCTATGCTGGCATCAAAATCCAGGCTATCAGCCTATCACCGGCTTCTCAGTCGCTGGAGTCAGCACCCTCATCAATCCCACTCCCTTGGAAATTTACTGCGCGCCTTGTTTCGTCTGGCCTATCAACGCTCCACCATCCAAACGGCGGCGGCTGAAAACCGGGCCTTGTTGCAGATCGCGGCTACCTATGTCAACCGCAGGAATCCTGCCCGTTTGTTCAAACTGGATACCCGGCATCCGATACGATTCATCACCCTTAGACTACATGGGCGATACGATCTGGCCCAACATTTCATTCTGGCCGCAGCTGTCGCCTCCTCCACCAACGAACAAGTGGCCACTTCCATGGGGTTGTACAAAGAGTTGGCGGATATTCATAGCGGCAGCGGCTTCAGTTTCAGCGATCTGGCTGCCGACAAGGCAGGCGCAAAATTCGGCAGGATGGCTACCACGCCAGGATCAGACGCTCGTTATCTGCAAAAGGCCATGGTCTCTGTCAGTGACGAAACTTTTTTTATGCCCAAAGTCAGGGATATGCCTGATCATCTGAGCCGCGAACAATTCGAAACAAGGTTCAGTGATGTCGATAGCGTGGCCTATCATAGAATCCTGGCCTTGATAGAAAGGCGAATAGACCGTTGCCCGCTTTATCGACTGAGATAGGCATGAGTTTCATGCTGATAAACGTCAATCAGCGCCCCCTTTTTGTGTTTTTTCCGGTTGCGGTTTCTGATCCCGTATGAACTGTTCCAGGGCGTCCTCGGTCACCGGGCCGATATGTCGGCCGAGCACTTCACCCCGGGGCGTCACCAGAAATGTGGTTGGCAAGGCAATCACGGAACCCAGAGGGGTGGGAGTCCCAGGAGGACTCAAAAGAATCGGATAAGAGATTTCATGTTTGCCAGCGAACCGCTCAAGTTCAGCTTGTGCAATCTCCTCGAAATCCACCCCAAGGACTACAGCATCCAACCTTCGGTGGCGACGATGGAATCGGCTTAATTCACCAATTTCCTTGACACAGGGGGGGCAGGTGGTACTCCAATAGTTGACCACCAACCATTTGCCACGGAAGTCGGATAGATGATATGTCCTGCCATCGAGACCGGGTAACACCAACTCCGCTGCCGGTTCCGCCAACACCACCGTCGATAGAAATCCACACAGAACGACCACAAATCTCAGCATGGCTTCACCAATCATTGAATTGAATCAAGAAAAAAGCCTTGCTGGCCAGAGATCAGCAAGGCTTCTTCATTGTCTTGGGTGCTTTGAACCATGAACCATTCCGGAATCACTCCGTTTAGCACCAATTGGTCGGGACGGTGCGATTCGAACGCACGACCCCCACAACCCCATTGTGGTGCGCTACCAGGCTGCGCTACGCCCCGAATTGAATCCCGATTATAGCGGCAAAACTATTCGTTTTCCAGTGAGGGTGACCGGGCTTCCAATAGGCTCGAATAGGATTCTATTCGGCTCTTGAGTTTTTGCCCTGCTTTGAAAGTCACTACCCTTCGGGCACTCACCGGAATTTCTTCACCGGTTTTAGGGTTCCTTCCGGGACGTTCGTTCTTGTCACGCAGGTCAAAATTGCCAAATCCAGACAGCTTGACCGCTCTTCCCTGTTCCAGGTTGCGTTTGATTTCCTCAAAGAACATATCCACCAGTTCCTTGGCATCTTTACGGTTCAAGCCGATGTCCTCGAATAATTTCTCTACAATATCGGCCTTGGTCAATGTCATGGTCATCCTCTCAATCTGGCCCTATAGTTGTTCTTAAGGACCTCTATCACTTTATCGACGATCTGATCGACTTCTGCGTCTGTCAAGGTACGTTGAGGGTGCTGCAATACCATTCTTAGTGCCAGACTCTTCTCATCCTGAGACAGGCCCTCACCGTGATAGACATCAAACAACGCCAGATCCACCAACGTCTCTCCCACAACATCGACAACGGCATCCAGCAGCTCTTGGGCAGGCACCGACTCAGGCACCACGAAAGCCAGATCGCGGCGCACCATCGGATGTCTTGAAATGGGGCGAAAGGCGGGAATACGACGAGTGGTCAGCACGGATTGATCGAGTTCAAACAGATAGACATTACAATCGAACCCGTGCTCCCTAGCCAATGAAGGGTGAAGCATCCCCACCCAACCGCAGCATTGGCGCCCCTCCCTTGAGACGATTCTGGCCGTCTGGCCAGGATGCAAGGCCGGATGGATATCTGCCAGGAAACGAAACTGTTGGCCAGTCAAATCCAGCAACGCCTCCATATCCCCTTTGATGTCAAAAAAATCCAACTCCCTTTCCGGTTCTCCCCATTGATCAGGCCAGGCCTGTCCCATGGCTATTCCACCCAGCCGCCGCTGCTGTTTTAATTCGCCGTTCTGGCGGAAGAAACACAGTCCTGACTCGAACAGACGCACATGGCTTTGTTGCCGATTCAAATTGTGACGCGCCACATTCAGCAAACCGGTCCATAAGGTGGTGCGCATCACGTTCATCTCTGACGACAGGGGATTTGCCAGAGAAATCGCAGCAAGATCCGGGGTGATTTCTTCCTGTAACCGGGAATCGACGAAACTATAAGTAATCGTTTCCCGATAGCCACGGTCACACAGATGATCCTGGATTCTCGTCAATGGCAGCAGGCCTTCCGGAATCGGTTGAAGTTGTGCCGGCAGGTGAGGCACCTGCACTGGAAGACGATCATATCCCTCTATGCGGGCAAGCTCTTCGATCAAATCCGCCTCGATGGAAATATCGAAGCGGAAGCTCGGCGGCGTGACTTGCCATTCACCTTGGACCACTGGATCGACCTCCATGCCCAGACGTCGGAGTATTTCCACGGTCTCCGCTTCTGAAAATCCCTTTCCCAACAGTCGTTCCACCCGCTGGCAGCGCAATCGAACCGGTGCTCGTACAGGCAGGCGGGATTCTGAAACGGCCTCCACGACGGGGCCCGGAATTCCGCCGGTAATTTCGACCACCAGGCGGGTGACTTGCTCCAGGGCCCGACGCTGCATCTGTGGATCCACACCGCGTTCAAATCGATGCGAGGAATCGGTATGCAGACCATGCTGTCTGGCCTTGCCCATGATGGTTTCCGGGCTGAAATAGGCACATTCCAGGAAGATGTCCCGGGTGTTCTCGGAGACCGCAGACTTCTGCCCTCCCATGATGCCTGCCAGGGCCTGCGGCCGGGAGTGGTCGGCGATGACCAGTTCATTCCCTTTCAGTTCGATTTCCTGATTGTTCAGCAACGACAGCCTTTCACCAGGTTGTGCCCTACGTACCCGGATTCCACCGTCCAGATGCCGGGCATCGAAGGCATGCAAAGGCTGCCCCAGCTCCAGCAGTATGTAATTGGTGATATCGACCACAGGCCCCAGGCTGCGCAATCCACTGCGACGCAGACGCTCCTGCATCCACAAAGGCGTCTGGGCTTGGGAATCGATACCGCGTACCAGACGCCCAAGATAACGCGGGCAGGCTGCGACAACATCCTCATCTACCTGGACCGGAAATCTGTCGTCGCAGCCGGGGACCACCGGATCGATTGCTGCAGGTTTCCAATCCATGCGGTTGATGACCGCCGTTTCCCTGGCGATCCCTTCGATGCTCAGGCAGTCCGCCCGATTCGGGGTCAGATCCACATCGATCACGGTGTCATCAAGCTGCAGGTAGTCGCGCAGATCAGTCCCCACAGGCGCATCCTCCGGCAGTTTCCACAATCCTTCGGTCGTGTCGGCCAACCCCAGCTCCTTTGCTGAACACAACATACCGAACGATTCCACCCCGCGCAGTCTGGATTTCTTGATCTTGAATCCACCGGGCAAGACAGCGCCAATGGTGGCCAAAGGGGCTTTCATCCCCACCCTGACATTGGGGGCACCACACACAATCTGCAGGCCCTGGCCTTCATTCACGAAAACCTGACAAACACGCAGTTTGTCAGCATTCGGATGTGATTCAACGGCACGCACCTCAGCAACCACCACCCCGGTGAATTCTGGTGCCGCCGGCTCCACACTGTCCACTTCCAGACCGGCCATGGTCAATTGCTCGACCAGACGCGCGGTGGAAACCGGCGGGTTGACAAGTTCTCTGAGCCAGGCTTCGCTAAAACGCATAATCAGTCGAATTGTTCCAGGAATCGCAAATCGTTTTCGAAAAACAGCCGCAGGTCACCAATGCCATAGCGCAACATTGCCAAACGCTCGACTCCCAGGCCGAAAGCAAAACCGGTATAACGCTCCGGATCGATCGCGACCGCCTCGAATACCTTGGGATGGATCATGCCGCAACCCATGACTTCGAGCCAGCCGGTCTGACCACAGACCCTGCATCCCTCACCGCGACACATCACACAACTCACATCGACTTCCGCTGAGGGTTCAGTGAAAGGAAAGTAGGAAGGACGGAAACGGGTGCTGACGTCCTGTTCGAAGAAGCTCCTGAGAAACTGATCCATAATGCCGCGCAGATCGGCGAAACTCACTCCTTCATCCACCAAAAATCCTTCGACCTGGTGAAACATCGGCGTATGAGTGAGATCCGAATCGCACCGATAGACTCGGCCGGGGGCAATGATCCTGAATGGTGGCGAACCCGATTCCATCACCCGAATCTGGACTGGGGAGGTATGGGTCCTCAGCAGGGTATGCTCATCAATATAGAATGTATCGTGCATCGCCCGGGCAGGGTGATGGTCGGGAATATTGAGCGCTTCAAAATTGTGATAATCGTCCTCGATCTCGGGACCCTGCGCCACCTGAAAGCCCACACTGGCAAACAGATTCTCGATCCTGCGCAGCGTCCGGGTAACCGGATGCACCCCCCCGTTGTGCTGTCCGCGCCCCGGAAGGGTCACATCAATGGACTCGGCCTTCAGCCGGGTCTCCATCACAGCCTTTTCAAGCGCTTCCCGGCGCGCTTCCATTGCGTGCTGAAACGCTTCACGCGCCTCGTTGATCACCTTGCCAGCAGCGGGCCGGTCTTCTGGAGCCAGCCTGCCCAGGGCTTTCATTCGCTGAGTAAACAGGCCTTTTTTTCCCAGATAGCGGATCCGGACCTGATTCAGCGCATCCAGGTCATCAGCCCCGGCCACTTCCGCCAAGGCCTGGTTGAGCAGTTCCTGACTCTCTTCACTCACAGGGTATTCAGCCTTGGGCGATCCTGGCCAATTCAGCAAAGGCCTCTTTGTCATGAACCGCCATATCCGCCAAGACTTTACGGTCGATTTCGATGGAGGCCTGGTTCAACCCACCCATGAAGCGACTATAGGACAACCCATGCTCCCTGGCGGCAGCATTGATACGGGCAATCCACAGGGAACGAAACTGACGCTTGCGTTGTTTACGGTCACGGTAGGCATATTGCCCGGCTTTGATGACCGCCTGCTTTGCCACCCGGAAGACCCGGCTGCGGGCACCATAATAACCCTTGGCCTGCTTCAGAATTTTTTTGTGGCGGCGACGGGCCGTCACCCCTCTTTTGACTCTCGGCATGGGAATCCTCTGTTGGAAATAGTTTATGCGTAGGGAAGAAGCTGTTTGGCCTCGCGCACATCGGCTGCATTGAGGTAGGAACTACCGCGGAGATGGCGCTTTCTCTTGGTCGTTTTCTTGGTCAGGATATGGCGGCGATTGGCGCGATTCCGCTTGAACTTGCCGGATCCAGTCTTACTGAACCTCTTGGCAGCGCCACGATTGGTTTTGAGTTTTGGCATCGTTTTCTCCTAGTCCGTTGCATCTACTTCCGGCGCATCGACCGGATTGTCATTCGAAAGAACTCAATATTCATGTCCTGTTACTTTCGCTTTTTTGGGGCCAGCACCATCACCATCTGCCGTCCTTCCATCTTGGGATGCTGTTCGACCACGGCATATTCTTCCAGGTCCTTTTCAACCCGCTCGAGCAATTCCATACCCAATTCCCTATGAGCCATTTCGCGTCCACGGAAACGTACTGTGACCTTGGCCTTGTCACCGTCCTCCAGGAACCGGATGAGATTACGCAGTTTGATCTGATAATCGCCTTCTCCGGTCCCGGGACGGAATTTGACTTCCTTGACCTGAATCTGCTTCTGTTTTTTCTTCGCCGCCTGTAACTTTTTATTCTGCTCAAAGCGGAATTTGCCAAAATCCATGATCCGGCAGACCGGTGGATCGGCTTGGGGCGCAATTTCCACCAGATCAAGACCTGCATCGTAGGCGATCCTTTTGGCCTCGCTCAACGGCACGATCCCGATCTGTTCACCATCCGCCCCAATCAATCTGATTTTGGGCGCCCTGATATCGTCGTTACGACGGACTTCTGTTTTTGCAGCGATGTGGGTATCTCCTCAAGATTCTTCCAATTCCGTGACAGCCTGTTTGGCTTCCACCTGTTCCTGCAGCCAGGCAGCCAGCTCATCAAGTGACATCGAACCCAGATCCTTGCCATGTTGGGTGCGTACTGTCACCTGCCGAGCCGCTCTTTCCCTGTCTCCGACGATCAGAAGATAGGGAACGCGCTGCATGGAGTGCTCGCGGATTTTATAGCCGATCTTCTCGTTTCTCAAGTCGGAATTCACCCGAAACCCTTGAGAGGCCAATATTTTTTCCACCTCAAGCGCGTAATCGGCTTGGCTGTCGGTGATATTGAGCACCACTGCCTGAACGGGAGACAGCCACAGGGGTAGCAGTCCAGCGTAATGTTCGATCAGGATCCCAATGAAACGTTCCAGCGAGCCCAGAATGGCGCGGTGCAACATCACCGGTATCTGCCTTGAGCCATCTTCAGCGACATAACTGGCACCCAGGCGCTCTGGCATGGAGAAATCAACCTGAATGGTACCCAACTGCCACACCCGGTTCAGACAATCCTTGAGTGCAAATTCGATCTTGGGACCATAGAAGGCACCTTCCCCCGGTTGTAGCTGCCAGTCAAGTTCTTTACGATTCAACGCCTCTTCCAGAGCCTGTTCGGCCTTGTCCCATATTGCGTCGCTTCCCACCCGATTTTCCGGCCGGGTGGAAAGCTTGACCAAAACCTCATCGAAACCGAAGTCCCGATAGGCTCCAAACAGCAGATCGATAAAGTCTGAAACTTCCTGCTGAATCTGATCCTCGGCACAAAAGATGTGGGCGTCGTCCTGAACGAAGGCGCGGACCCGCATCAGGCCATGCAGGGTTCCGGAGGGTTCGTTACGATGGCAGGAACCGAACTCGGCCATCCTGAGGGGCAAGTCGCGATAGCTTTTCAGCCCCTGATTGTAAATTTGTACATGGCAGGGGCAATTCATCGGTTTGATGGCGTAGTCGCGGTTCTCCGAGTGAGTGGTAAAAATCATGTCACCAAACTTGTCCCAGTGACCCGACTTCTCCCACAGACTGCGATCCACCACCTGAGGCGTCCTGACCTCCTGATAACCATGGGCACGCAACTTATCCCGGATATACTGCTCGATGAGCTGATAGATGCGCCACCCCTTGTCGTGCCAGAAAACCATCCCCGGGGCTTCTTCCTGCAGGTGGAACAGATCAAGCTGTTTTCCAAGGCGGCGATGATCGCGCTTCTCCGCCTCTTCCAGCCGCTTAAGATAGCTCTTGAGCTGCTTCTTGTCGGCCCAGGCGGTGCCATAGATACGCTGCAGCATTTCGTTGCGGGCATCGCCGCGCCAATAGGCCCCGGCCACCTTGGTGAGCTTGAAGGCCCTGAGTTTTCCAGTGTCCGGCACATGGGGGCCACGACACAAATCGATGAAATCACCCTGGCGATAGAGCGAGATCTCTTCACCACCCGGGATGTCCTCGATGATTTTGGCTTTGTAGTCTTCCCCTTGGCGCCGAAAGAATTCGATCGCCTCTTCCCTTGGCATGACTTGGCGCTCCACGGGGATTTCCGTCCTGGCCAGTTCCTCCATCCGTTTTTCGATCTTTTCCAGATCTTCGGGGGTAAAGTGGCGGTCAAAGGCAAAATCGTAATAGAAACCGTCCTCAATCACCGGGCCGATGGTCACCTGGGCTTCAGGATAGAGTTCCTTGACCGCCTGGGCGAGCAGATGGGCAGCGGAATGACGCACCACCTCCAACCCTTCTTCCTCATGAGGCGTAATGATCGAAACTTCGGCATCGCCGTCGATCACAAAATCCAGATCGACCAGGCGATCGCCCACTTTGCCTGCTACCGCGGCTCTGGCAAGACCAGGACCAATGGCCTCGGCTACTTCCCTCACCGTCACCGGGTGATCGAAAGCCAATTGTTTTCCATCCGGAAGCGTAATAGTGGGCATGACATGCGAATCAAAATAAAAAGCATCGCCGGGCGATGCTTCGGAATTCCTAAAATGGTAGGCGCGATTGGATTCGAACCAACGACCCCCACCATGTCAAGGTGGTGCTC
>CAYUPV010000056.1:0-15070 GCA_964445885.1 uncultured Methylococcales bacterium | reverse complement strand
AGAACGCCCAGTACGCGCCTGCCAGCGGACGCTACAAAATCTATCTCATCGACGAAGTGCACATGCTCTCGGGCCACAGTTTCAATGCGCTGCTCAAGACCCTGGAAGAGCCGCCACCCCACGTCAAGTTCCTGCTTGCCACCACCGATCCACAGAAGATACCGGTGACGGTGCTGTCGCGCTGTCTGCAGTTCAACCTGAGCAAGTTGCCCCAATCCCAGATCCAGTCTCATCTGGCAAAGATCCTGGGGGCCGAGTCGATTGTCTGTGAGGAGGATGCCCTGAAACTGCTGGCGCGGGCCGCCGAAGGGAGTCTGCGCGACGCCCTCAGCCTGTTGGACCAGGCCATCGTGTATGGTGGTGGCAGGGTTCAGTCCGACGAGGTGGCGGCGATGCTGGGCGGGGTCACCCATCGTTCCCTCAAGGGGCTGGTGGAGGCCCTGGCTTCCGGGGATGCCGGTCTGGTGATGCAGGAATGGACCTGCCTGACCGAGACCGCCGCCGATCCCGCCGAGGTACTGAACGGGTTGTTGGGATTGCTGCACCGCATCGCCCTGGCCCAGCAGCTGCCGGAGACTGCCGAGCAGGACGAGGATCGGGACTGGATCCTGGCCCAGGCCCAGGCGTTGTCACCCGAAGATGTGCAGCTTTTCTACCAGATTGGTCTGATGGGGCGTAAGGATTTGCCGTGGGCGCCCGACCCAGGTACCGGGCTGGAGATGGTGCTGCTGAGGATGCTGGCCTTCCGGCCAGTGGACGCCGATCACGATGGTGCGGGTAAAGTCGGCTCCCGGACCTTACGCCCAGGGATGGCGTCTGCGGTACCGTCCACAGACCCGGTGGAAGAAAAGGCGGTCGCCCTCGCCAAGGACGAAACGCAGGCAGGCACACCAATGCCTGAAAGCGCCCTGGAACCGTGGCCGGCCCTGGTGGCCAGGATGAAACTGGCAGGAATGGCGCGGGAACTGGCCCATCATTGCGTGCTTGAGCGTTTAGATGATAATCGATGTATTCTTGTGCTGGACCAGGCGTTCGAGCATTTGCTTAGCGAACGCTTGCAGGCGCGTCTGGCGCAAGCCCTGGATGCCTGTCTGAAGCGCCGGGTGCGACTGGAGATCAAGATCGGATCGGTGGCGGAAGAGACGCCCGCCGAAATTCACCAGCGCCGGCAGGATGAGAAACTGGCCGAAGCGGAGCGGGCGATCGCCGGGGACGAGACGGTCAGGGCACTGATAGAGACCTTCGATGCCCACGTGGTGCCGGGAACCACCAAACCCGTAGAAAGCGAGGATTGATGATGAATTTGAAGGAGCGGGTAATATGAAAAATCCATTAGGAGCCTTGATGCAGCAGGCTCAGGAAATGCAGGAAAAGTTCAAGCAGGCCCAGGAGGAACTGGCCAAAGCCGAGGTCCAGGGAGAAGCGGGAGGTGGTCTGGTGATGGTGGTGATGAACGGCAAGCGGGAAGTGCTGCGCCTGACCATCGACGACAGCCTGTTCAAGGAAGAGGACAAGGAGATCCTGGAGGACCTGGTGGCGGCTGCGGTCAACGACGCGGTTCACAAGGTGGGAAGGATGAAAGAGGAGAAAATGGCGGAGTTGGCCGGGGGGATCCAGCTTCCCGGTGGTATGAACCTGCCTTTCTGAGGGTATGGACAGCGGAGATTGTCTGCAGCGCCTGATGGAGGCCCTGCGCTGCCTTCCGGGCGTGGGTCCCCGCTCGGCCCAGCGGATGGCCTTTCATCTGTTGCAACACGACCGCAGCGGCGGGAAGTATCTGGCCGTCTGCCTTAACGAGGCGCTGGAGAAGATCGGCCGTTGCCAGTCGTGCCGTACGCTCACCGAGCATCCTGTCTGTTCCCTGTGCCGCGATGCCTCTCGCGACCGCAGCCGCCTGTGCGTGGTGGAGACCCCCGCTGACGTGTTGGCCATCGATCAGGCCACGGTGTTCAAGGGTCTGTTCTTCGTGCTCCACGGCCATCTTTCCCCTCTGGATGGCATCGGCCCCGAGGATCTGGGACTGAATGTGCTCCAGGAGCGCCTGAAGGGCGGCGAGGTGCAGGAGCTGATCCTGGCCACCAATTCCACCGTCGAGGGTGAGGCGACCGCCCACTACATCGCCGAAATGGCCCGTGCGCACGGGGTGTCGGTCACTCGCATCGCCCATGGAGTACCAGTGGGCGGTGAACTTGAATACCTCGATGCCAATACCCTGGCCTATGCTTTTGAGGGAAGGCGTGGGGTTTAGGAGATTTCCGGCAGCTTTTCCAGCAGCTTCAGATAATGCCGGTAGCGCGCCGCGCTGATCTTCCCTTCCGTCACCGCCTGTTTCACCGCGCACCCGAGATCCCCCGCGTGACGGCAGTCGTTGAAACGGCACGCCTCGATGAACGGGCGAAATTCCTTGTAGCCGCAGGCTAGTTTGCGGACATCGATGCCCGCCAAGCCGAAGATCGCCACCCCGGGGGTGTCGATAATGTCTCCGCCGCCATGCAGAGGAAACAGCATCACCGAAGTAGTGGTGTGGCGCCCCCGACGAGTGCCGGAGGAGAGTGCGCCAATTCGGATGTCCCTGTCGGGAATCAATGCCTTGAGCAGCGAGGACTTGCCCACCCCAGACTGGCCGGCGAACATGGACGTCTTGTCTTTGAGGAGGGTGTGCAGAGTGTCCATTCCCTCGCCAGTTCTGGCGCTGACCATCAGCAAAGGGTAAAGGGCGGGATAGGGGGCCAGGTCTGCATCGAGTCGGCTGCGATCGTCTCTGTCGAGACAATCGGCCTTGTTGAAAAGAATGACTGGTTGCAGATAATGGTTCTCGCACACCACCAGATACTGGTCCACCAGTAGCAGATCGTAGGCAGGTTCCGGTGCGATGACGATCGGTACCTGATCGAGGTTGGCGGCCACGGGTCTCGGTTTACCAGTCCGGCCGGGTCGGGTGAGTAAGGTGTGACGGGGCAGGATTTCAATGATAGTGCCGTGCCCCGGGTCGGACGGCAGCCACCGGACCCGGTCGCCGACGCAGGGCTGTCCGCAATGGCGTCGGGCATGACACAAGACCACGTTTCCGCGGCCGTCCTCCACGGCCCAGTGGCGGCCAAAGTGAGCGATGACGTGACCGGTCTCGCTCATGCAAGGGCCACCGGCCGGCCGGCGAAGGTGTGTCGCATCGTGCTTTTCAAGCGTCCACCTCCGGTGTCGGCTGCCGCCAGGCCGATGGGGATTGCAGAGTGCGCAACCGCGTCAGCATATTGCGCCGCTAATGGGTCGTTTTCGCTGCAATATGTTTTGCCTAGGTGCAATATGTTTTGCCTAGGTGTATACGGAGATCCCAAGGTCAGGTCGGCGCCCCCTGATTCTGCACCTGCTTCAGATGCTCGATCCTGATCGCTGCCGGCGGATGACTGTAGTGGAAGGCGGCGTAGAGAGGGTCGGGGGTCAGGGTGGCGGCATTTTCACGGTACAGTTTGACCAGGGAATGGATCAATGCTTCGGCACGGGTCATGGAGGCGGCGAATTCGTCGGCCTCGAACTCGTATTTGCGCTGGATGGCCGCCATGATGGGCTGCAGGAAGGTACTGAACACCGGCATCACCAGCATGAAAAGCAACAGGGCAGTGGCGTTGGAAGTTCTGGAGACGCCCAGTCCCTCATAGAACCAGGACTGCTGTGCCAGCCAGCCGAGCAGGGCCAGGCCTAGCAGGCTCATGAAAGCGCTGGTGATCAGCATCTTGATCACATGTTTGCGTTTGAAATGCCCCAATTCGTGGGCCAACACAGCTTCCAGCTCCTCTGGATCAAGGGATTGCATGAGGGTGTCGAAGAATACGATACGTTTGTTGTTACCGATGCCGGTGAAATAGGCATTACCGTGACCGGAACGGCGTGAACCGTCCATGATGAAGATACCTTTGCTGTGGAAGCCGCATCGTTCCATCAGCCGCTGGATGCGGTCTCTGAGTTCTGGATTATCGAGGGGAGTGAATTTGTTGAACAGAGGAGCGATCAGAGTGGGATAGGCCCAGCTCATGAACAGGGAAAAGGACATGATGATCGCCCAGGCCAGCAACCACCACCACTTGCCG
The DNA here is from genome assembly GCA_964445885.1 of uncultured Methylococcales bacterium. Lineage (GTDB taxonomy): Bacteria > Pseudomonadota > Gammaproteobacteria > Methylococcales > Methylothermaceae > Methylohalobius. The sequence continues at coordinate 10,985 of CAYUPV010000056.1, read as the reverse complement.
GTACTCTCCATAACCCACAGGATCAGTGCCAACAGAGGGGCTCCAATGGCCAGTGCCAGGATAGTCTGGAGCGCCAGGTCCTTGATGAACTGGGTGACGGTGGTGCGGTTGAAGCCGAACTTCTCTTCCACTACGAATGTCTGGAAGATAGAAAGCGGCAGTTCCGCCAGGGCCATCAAAAACATCACCGACAGGATCAGGGCGATCCCCTGGCCGATGGCACCGTAGCCGAAGCCGCTCCACAAATTGTCCAGGATATCGATGCCGCCGCCCAGGGTGAATACGAGCAACAGAATGACGTTAAGGATTCGCCCGATCTCCAGCACTTTGAGCTTGGCCAGGGTATAATCGGCGGCCTTTTGGTGAGCCTCCAGTGAGATGACCTCCTGGAAAGGCTCGGGCACGTTGTCCCGGTGGGCCTTGACATGGACGGCATGGCGACGGGCCAGCCAGAATTCGATGGCGAAGGAGGCCGCGAGTGCCAGCAGGAAGACGAATGTGAAAGTATTCATGAATTTTCAAACTACAATCTCAATGACGGCTCAACAGCTTAGCCTCTGCTACAATCGCTGACAAGCCACGCTTGTAAAGGACACCCTTCAATGATCTTGAACAAAGACAATCTGATCTGGATCGATCTGGAGATGACCGGCCTCGATCCGGACCGGGACGTCATCATAGAAATCGCCACCGTGGTGACGGGCAAAGACCTCAATGTGCTTGCCACAGGCCCTATGCTGGCCGTCTATCAGCCGGAGGAAAGACTGGCGGCGATGGACCAATGGAATCAAAAACATCATGGTGCCTCGGGGCTGATCGAACGGGTCCGCAAGAGTCGGGTCAGGGAGCGGGAGGCCGAACACCTCACCCTGGAGTTCATCAAAAAGTGGGTGCCGCCTGGTGAATCCCCCATGTGCGGCAACAGCATCTGCCAGGACCGGCGCTTCCTGTTCCGTTCGATGCCGCAGCTGGAAGCGTATTTCCACTATCGTAACCTGGATGTGTCGACCCTCAAGGAACTGGCCCGGCGCTGGGCGCCGCATCTGTTGGAGGGCTTCAAGAAAAAGAATGCCCACGAGGCGCTGGCCGATATCCTCGAGTCCATCGAGGAGCTGAAATATTACCGGGAGAATTTCCTACGTTATTGAAATATAAGGGAAACATGAATTATTGTGGGTGGTTTCAGTCTCATCATGGCACAGCGGGTGAATCCTTGCGCTCGTGTCGTTTGTTCCCGGCCTCCATCAGGCGATGGTGCTGATTGGGTATGGGGTGCTGACAATCCGAAATTTCTACGGGGAGTGAGCAAATGTTATAATCCCATAAATTTTTCCGCGAATAATTTAATTGTCATGGCCAAGCGTGCGTTTACCCTGGAATACTGGAAAGATGAAGGTTGGACGTGGGACGACTAAAGGAGCTCCCTGTTGTCTTCAGCCAAGGTGCCACCCTGGAAGAGCTCAAGACAACTTGCGAGATACTTATCAATTGATGCTGGAGGAAAATGCGTTTTCCGACACGGATCATACGCCTGCCAGCACCAAGGAGTTATTGTTGGATGTGGCGTGAAGCGCGAATATCTTGTTCAGGAATTGATTCGTGCAGGATGTGTACTCAAACGCCATGGCCATAAGCGCGACATTTTTATCAATCCGCAAAATGGCAGGCTGGCATCCGTTCTCCGCCATCGTGAAATCAAAGAGAGATTCTCTGTCGACTGATTCGCAGACGATTGGGTCTGCAATCTTAATTGCCCTAGGAAATCATGACTGAATTCGCCAAAGAAGTCCTTCCCATTGCCCTCGAAGAGGAAATGAAACAGTCCTACCTCGATTACGCGATGAGCGTGATCGTGGGCAGGGCCTTACCCGATGTACGTGACGGCCTCAAACCGGTGCACCGGAGGGTATTGTTCTCCATGCACGAACTGGGCAACGACTGGAACAAGCCCTACAAGAAATCGGCCCGCGTGGTCGGGGACGTGATCGGTAAATACCACCCCCACGGCGACGCCGCGGTATACGACACTATCGTGCGCATGGCTCAGCCCTTTTCCATGCGTTACGTGCTGATCGACGGCCAGGGCAACTTCGGTTCGGTGGATGGGGATCCGCCAGCGGCGATGCGATATACCGAGATCCGCATGGCCCGGATCGCGCATGAGTTGCTGGCCGATCTCGACAAGGAGACGGTGGATTTCGTTCCCAACTACGACGAGTCGGAACACGAACCGGTGGTGCTGCCCGCCAAGGTGCCCAATCTTTTGGTCAACGGCTCGGCGGGCATCGCGGTGGGGATGGCCACCAACATTCCTCCCCACAACCTGACCGAGATCGTCAACGGTGTGCTTGCTTTGATCGACCGGCCGGAAATCGGTGTTGCAGAATTGATGCAGCACATCCCTGGTCCCGATTTTCCCACCGGTGCGATCATCAATGGCGCCAAGGGGATCCGCGAGGCCTATGAGACCGGTCGCGGGCGTATCTACCTGCGTGCTTGTTCCCATGTGGAGACCAGCAAGGACAGTGGCCGCCAGAGCATCGTGGTGACCGAGCTGCCCTATCAGGTCAACAAGGCGCGCCTGATCGAGAAGATCGCAGTGCTGGTCAAGGAAGGCAAGCTGGAAGGCATCTCGGCCCTCAGGGACGAGTCCGACAAGGATGGTATGCGCATGGTGATAGAGCTTAAGCGCGGCGAGCAGGCCGAGGTCATCCTGAACAATCTCTACCAGCACACCCAGTTGCAGAATGTATTTGGGATCAACATGGTGGCGCTGGTGGACAACCGTCCACGCCGTCTGACTCTCAAAGAGGTGCTGGAGGCCTTCGTCGATCACCGCCGCGAAGTCGTGACCCGCCGCACCCTCTACGATCTGCGCAAGGCACGTGAACGTGTCCACGTATTGGAAGGACTGGCAGTGGCATTGGCCAATATCGATGAGATCATCGAGTTGATCAAGGCGGCGCCCAATCCCCAGGTGGCAAAAGAAGGATTACTCGCCAAGGTATGGCGACCCGGAGTGGTGCAGTCGTATCTGGAACGTGCCGGTGCCGACCGCACCCGGCCCGAGGATCTGGAAGAAGACTTTGGTCTGGGACCGGATGGTTATCGTCTGTCACCGGCCCAGGCCCAGGCCATCCTGGATCTGCGCCTGCACCGCCTGACCGGTTTGGAGCAGGACAAGATCCTGAACGAGTACCAGGAACTGTTGGCACGGATCGACGAATTGCTCGAGATCCTCGGTAGCGACAAGCGACTGTTGGAAGTGATCCGCGAGGAGCTGATTGCCCTGCGCGACCAGTTCGGTGACGAGCGCCGTACCGAGATCCTGGAGGAGCAGCGCAGCCTTTCAGTGGAGGATCTGATCACCGAAGAGGACGTTGTCGTCACCCTGACTCACGCCGGCTATGTCAAGGCCCAGCCACTCTCGGTCTATCAGGCCCAACGGCGTGGGGGCAAGGGCAAGGCCGCGGCGGCCACCAAGGAAGAGGATTTTGTCGAAAAACTCCGCATCGCCAATACTCACGATACACTGCTATGCTTTTCCAGTCAGGGCAAGGTCTATGGCATCAAGGTCTATGAGCTGCCCATGGCCAGCCGCACCTCGCGGGGAAAACCGATCGTCAATCTGCTGCCGCTCGAGGAAGGTGAGCGCATCAACGCCGTGCTGCCGATACGTGATTTTTCCGCCGGTGGGTTCATATTCATGGCGACCGCCGCGGGTGTGGTCAAGAAAACGGCGTTGAAGGAATTCGAACATCTGCGTACCAACGGCAAGATCTCCATCGACCTGAAATCCAGCGATGTGCTGGTCAAAGCGACGCTCACCGACGGTCGTCAGGATGTGATGCTGTTCTCCAGCGAGGGCAAGGCGATCTGTTTCAACGAAGCCGAAGTCCGGTCCATGGGGCGGACGGCCGGGGGCGTGCGGGGAATGAAACTGCCCAAAGGCGAGAAAGTGATCTCGTTGATCATCGGCAATGAAGGCAAAGGGACCGTACTGACGGTGACCGAGAACGGTTACGGCAAGCGCACCCGGATTGAGGACTACCCCCGGCATCGCCGGGGTGGCCAGGGAGTGATCGCCATCCAGACCTCGGACCGTAACGGACCTCTGGTGTCAGCAGTGCTGGTGCAGGACGATGATGAAATCATGCTGATCACCACTGGCGGTACATTGGTACGCACCCGGGTCAACGAGATCCCGGTACTGGGGCGTAATACCCAGGGGGTGCGTATCATTCGCCTCAGTGGTGGTGAGAAGCTGGTGGGTGTGGACAGAATCGAAAGTTTACCGGAGGAAGAATAAAAGCTAATGCGAGTCTATAACTTCAGCGCAGGACCTTCCATGCTGCCGGTGGAAGTGTTGGAACGGGCCCGGGAGGAAATACTGGATTGGCATGGAAGCGGGATGTCGGTGATGGAGATGAGCCATCGCGGACCCCATTTCAAACAGATCGCAGACGGCACCGAGTCTGCTTTGCGCGAGCTGATGGAAATATCTGAAGAGTATCATTGCCTGTTCCTGCAGGGGGGGGCAACCGGGCAGTTCGCCGCCATTCCGATGAATCTTTTGGGGAGCGGGCGCCGGATGAATTATGTCCTGACCGGCTCCTGGTCGAAGAAGGCTGCCGCCGAGGCGCGTCAGTATGGTGAAGTGACGATCAGCGCCAGCGGCGAGGAAAGCAGCTTCAGCACCATTCCAGATCCTTCCGGCTGGCAGCTGGATTCCGATGCCGTCTACCTCCATTACACCGCCAACGAGACCATCCACGGGGTGGAGTTTCCCTTCGTGCCCGGGGTGGAGAGGCCTTTGGTGGCGGACATGTCATCGGATATGCTTTCGCGGGTGGTGGATGTTTCCCGGTTCGGTGTCATCTATGCCGGTGCCCAGAAGAACATGGGACCGGCTGGAATCACTGTGGTCATCGTGCGTCAGGAGCTGTTGCAGGAACCCTTGCCAGGCACACCTTCCATCTTCGACTATCGCAAACAGGCCGAAGCAGGTTCGATGCTCAATACACCGCCAACTTACAACTGGTACCTGTTGGGGCTGGTGCTGGAGTGGCTGCAGAGGCAGGGTGGGCTGGAAGCCATCGAGCAGCGTAACATCGAAAAGTCCAATCTCCTTTACCAGGCGATCGATCAGTCCGACTTCTACCAAAATCCAGTCGATCCACGTTACCGTTCTCGCATGAACATTCCCTTTACCCTGGCCGACCCCGGCTTGGACAAGCGCTTTCTCGAGCAGGCTCAGGCCAACGGACTGCTCAACCTGAAAGGACATCGCTCGGTGGGGGGGATGCGTGCCAGTATCTACAATGCCATGCCCCTGAAGGCTGTCAGGGCACTGGTTGAATTCATGCAGGAGTTCGAACGACATTATGGCTGAGCCGATATTCAAGATCCTGACTTACAACAACATTGCTATCGCTGGTTTGGAGCGTCTTACCAGGGAGCGCTACGAAGTGGCCTCCGAGATCCAGCATCCCGATGCAATCATCCTCAGGTCCCACAATCTTCACAATGAAGCCCTGCCGGAAACCGTCAAGGCGATCGGCCGTGCCGGGGCCGGGGTCAACAACATTCCCGTGGAAGAATGCAGTCACCGCGGCATCCCGGTGTTCAATACTCCCGGGGCCAATGCCAATGCGGTCAAGGAACTGGTGCTGGCAGGAATGCTGCTGGCCTGCCGCAATCTCTGTCAGGCCTGGGAATACGCCCGCGGTCTCGACGGGGGTGACCATGAGATCCATCGTCAGGTGGAATCGGGCAAGAAACAGTTCCAGGGCTTCGAGCTGACGGGGAAAATGCTCGGTGTCGTAGGGCTTGGCGCTATTGGTGTCAAAGTGGCGAACAAGGCACTGGCATTGGGGATGAACGTCAGCGGTTACGATCCCTATGTGACCGTGGAACGTGCCTGGCAGTTGTCTTCATCGGTGATCCAGGCCTCCAATCTGGACGAGCTGCTGGGCATCTGCGACTTTGTCACCCTGCACATGCCACTGACCGATCAGACTCGGGCTTGCATCAATGGAGCGCGCCTGGCGCAGATGAAAGAAGGTTCGATTCTGCTCAACTTCTCCCGGGGGGAGCTTGTGGATACCGATGCGGTACTGGCGGCACTTGATGAAGGGCGGTTGCACGCGTATGTTACCGACTTCCCCAATGCCTCCTTGAAAAGCCATCCCAAGGCGATCTGCCTGCCTCACTTAGGGGCATCCACGCGCGAAGCAGAGGAAAACTGCGCCATCATGGTGGCCGAGCAGATCCGCGATTTCCTCGAGAATGGCAATATCCGCCACTCGGTCAACTTCCCGGAAGTGGTCCTGGCGCGGGCGCCCGGTACCACCCGTATCGCCATTCCCCACGCGAATGTGCCGGCCATGGTGAGCAAGATTTCAGCCTGTCTTGGGGAGGCAGAGATCAACATCGTCGAATTGTTGAACAAATCCAAGGGTGATGTCGCTTACACCATGATCGATGCCGAAGGTCCTGTGGGTCAAGGGGTCGTGTCCGCGATCAAGGCGTTGGAAGGTGTGCTTTCGGCCCGGGTGATACAATGATGATCCTTTGCGCCGGACTCTAGGGCATGGAAAAAAAGCAACAGACACTGGACCGGTTGCGTCAGCGCATCGACAGTATCGATCGGGAATTGTTGCGCCTGATTTCAGGGCGCGCCGGCTTAGCGCTGGAGGTTGCCAGGGTCAAGCGCGAAGCCGGAGAGGACAATTGTTTCTACCGGCCGGAGCGTGAGGCCGAGATTCTGCGCCGGATCAGGGCTGACAACCCAGGGCCGCTGGACGACGAGTCGGTGATGCGGATCTTCCGGGAGCTGATGTCGTCCTGCCTGGCGCTGGAGAAACCCCTGCAGGTGGCTTTCCTGGGCCCGGAAGGCACCTTCACCCAGCAGGCCGCTTACAAGCAATTTGGTCATGCGGTCCAGGCGCAATCTTTTCCCGCCGTTGATGAAATATTCCGCGCGGTGGCCAGTGATGCCTGCCATTTTGGAGTAGTGCCGGTGGAGAATTCCACCGAAGGGGTGGTGACCCACACTCTGGACAGTTTTGTGGGCACCTCGTTGTTGATCTCTGGCGAGGTGATTCTGCGCATTCACCACAACTTACTCAGTCATTGCCGAAAACTCGAACAGATCCAAGAGATATTCTCCCATCAGCAATCCCTGGCCCAATGCCGCGAGTGGATCGACCGGTTCCTGCCCAATGCCAAACGCACTCCGGTCAGCAGTAATGCCGAAGGGGCAAGGTTAGCGGCCGCCGTGCCGGACAGCGCGGCTATTGCCGGCGAAGTGGCCGCCCATTTGTATCAACTCGACATCCTCGAGCGCAATATCGAGGACGACCCAGACAACACCACCCGTTTCCTGGTCATCGGCAAACAGTCGGTTGCACCGACAGGTGAAGACAAGACTTCACTATTGGTCTCCACCGGCAATCGTCCCGGCGCGCTCTACGAGATTCTGCGACCCTTTGCCGACTATGGCATCAGTATGACCAAGATCGAATCGCGACCGAGCCGTCGCGGAATGTGGGATTATGTGTTCTTCATCGATATCGAGGGTCACCGGGACGAGACCAAGGTGACTGGGGCCCTCAAGTCCCTGGAACAGAAGGCCCAACTGGTCAAATGGCTGGGATCATATCCGAGGGCGGTGATGTGAATGGGTTCTGGTGAGAGGAAACGAAGCATGGATTTCCAAATGTTGAGCGTACCACCTGTCCTGGGGCTGACACCTTACCAACCCGGCAAGCCCATCGAGGAACTGGCACGCGAACGGGGCCTGGAACCTGAAAAGATCGTCAAGCTGGCTTCCAACGAGAATCCGTTGGGTCCCTCTCCACGCGCTTTGGCAGTGATGGAAAAGGCTTTGCCCGAGACTGCCCGTTATCCCGATGGCAGCGGCTTTGCCCTGAAACGCAAGTTGGCCGAAAAGCTGGCGGTCGTGCCGGAACGGATCACGCTCGGCAACGGTTCCAATGACGTGCTCGATTTGATTGCCCGCACTTTTCTTGGTCCCGGACGCAGCGCCGTGTTTGCCCAACACGCATTCGCCGTCTATCCCATCTCGGTGCAGGCGGTGGGTGCCGAAGCCAGGGTGGCTGCCGCCCACGATGGTTCCAAGGGGCCACGCTACGGCCACGATCTGGAGGCGATGCTCGGTCAGCTAGCGGACCATACCACCGTTGTCTTCATCGCCAATCCCAACAATCCTACCGGAACCTATGTGAGTGAAAAGCAGCTGGCGGATTTTCTGCAGGCTCTTCCACCACGGGTCATCGCAGTGGTGGACGAGGCTTATTTCGAATACATCGAGAATGAGGATTATCCCGATTCGGTGCAATGGATAGAGCGTTTTCCAAATCTGATCGTCACCCGGACTTTTTCCAAGGCGTTTGGACTGGCAGGGCTGAGGGTTGGATATGCAGTTTCCCATCCAGAGATAGCTGAACTGCTCAACCGGGTGCGCCAGCCATTCAATGTCAACGGTCTGGCCCTGGCCGCAGCAGAAGCGGCTCTCGAAGATGAGGCGCATCTGGAGCAGACCCGGGTGCTCAACCGGGAGGGTTTGATCTGTCTGTCGGCGGCTCTGCAAGAACGGGGCCTGGATTTCATCCCTTCGGTGGGCAATTTCATCACCGTGGATGTGGGCCGCGAAGCTGCATCCATATTTGATGCTCTGTTGCGTGAAGGCGTGATCGTCCGGCCGGTGGCCAATTACGGCCTGCCTTGCCACCTGCGGGTGTCGGTGGGGACGGCTGAAGAGAATGCTGCCTTCATCGCGGCCTTGGACAAGGTGCTCAAGTGATCGATCGCCTTTGTATCATCGGTATCGGACTCATCGGTGGATCCGTGGCCCTGGCGGCTCGTACCCGTTCATTGTGTCGGGAGATCGTGGCAGCCGATCAAAATAAAGACGCCTTGAGGCGGGCCCAGGAATTGGGCGTCATCGACCGGGGCACCACCGAGATCACCATGGCAGCCGAAGGTGCCGAAGCGGTGGTCATCGCCACGCCGGTAGGGGGGCTTCAGACGGTACTTGCGAGTTTGCAACCGGTCTGGTCAAAACAGACTTTCTATACCGATGTAGGCAGCACCAAAGGGAATGTGATCAAGGCCGCTGAGGCGGTATTTAGTCGCATGCCCAACAATTTCGTGCCGGCTCACCCGATCTCCGGGCGTGAATTGAGCGGCGTCAACGCAGCGGTAGCGGATCTGTTCGAAGGCAAACGGGTGATTCTGACCCCCTTGGCCAGTACCGATGTTCGGGTACTGGAAAGGGTGCGCGAGTTCTGGCAGAGGCTCGGAGCCGAAGTCCACGACATGAGCGTGGCCCATCACGATCATGTCCTGGCTGCCACCAGTCATCTCCCCCATATCATTGCCTATGCCTTGACCCATATGCTGGGGCGCAAGGACGAGAAGGACGAGATCTTCCAATATGCCGCAGGCGGTTTCAAGGATTTTACCCGCATCGCTTCCAGTGATCCTGTGATGTGGGCAGACATCTGCATTGCCAACCGGGAAGAGATCCTGGGGTTCTTGCGCCAGTTCGAAACGGAGCTCCAGGGCTTTCGGCAAGGGCTGGAACAAGGGGAGCGAGACAAGATACTCGAATACTTCAGCGAGGCCAAAGCGGCCCGGCAAAGATTTCTGGATCACTACACGGGAAACACATGACGGCAAGGATCGATTATCGGATGGCCCCGGGAGGGGTGTTGAAGGGGCGGGCCCGGGTACCGGGAGACAAATCCATCTCCCACCGCAGTGTGATGCTTGGATCGATCGCCGAGGGAACGACCCGGGTACAGGGCTTCCTGGAGGCCGAGGACGCCCTGGCTACCCTGGCGGCGTTTCGTCAGATGGGGGTGGAGATCGAAGGCCCGGATCAGGGGCGCCTGACCATCCACGGGGGCGGGATGCATGGTCTGAAGGCCGCGCGGGAGCCTTTGTGTTTGGGCAATTCCGGAACGTCCATGCGGTTGCTGTGCGGGCTTTTGGCGGGTCAATCCTTCGATTCGGTGCTGACCGGGGACAGCTCCCTTTCCAAAAGGCCGATGCGCCGGGTGACCGAGCCCCTGCGGCAGATGGGCGCCAGGATCAAAACCACTCCCGAAGGAACCGCCCCCATTCATATCTACGGTGGACACAGTCTGCACGGGTTGGATTATGCGATGCCAGTGGCCAGTGCCCAGGTGAAGTCGTGCCTGTTGCTGGCAGGTCTGTACGCGCAAGGAAAGACCTGCGTGAGCGAACCGGCCCCGACCCGCGACCACACCGAACGTATGCTGCAGGGGTTCGGTTATGAAGTCAGGCGGGAGGGCAATCGGGTGTACCTCGAAGGGGGTGGTAGGCTGACTGCAACCGATCTCGATGTGCCGGCGGATATTTCCTCTGCGGCGTTTTTTCTCGTTGGCGCCAGTATTGCGCCGGAGTCTGAATTGATACTGGAGCATGTGGGGATCAATCCCACCCGCACCGGAGTCATCGATATACTGCGCCTGATGGGTGCCAAAATCGAAGTGCTCAATCCCCGAATGGTAGGCGGGGAACCGGTGGCCGATCTGAAAGTATGTTCGCGTCCCCTCAAAGGCATTCATATCCCTGAAAAACTGGTGCCACTGGCGATCGACGAATTTCCGGTGCTCTTTGTGGCAGCCGCCTGCGCCGAGGGTGAGACGGTGTTGACCGGCGCTGCAGAACTCAGAGTAAAGGAGAGTGACCGTATCCAGGTCATGGCCGATGGTCTGCAGATGCTGGACATCGATGCCCAACCGACCCCGGATGGAATGATCGTCAGGGGCGGGCGTATCGGGGGCGGCCAGGTGGTCTCGCACGGAGATCACCGGATTGCCATGGCCTTGGCCATCGCTGCCTTGAGGGCTTCGGCTCCGATCGAGATCGAAGACTGTGCCAACGTCAACACCTCATTCCCGGGCTTTGCGGAACTGGCCCGCAGCCTGGGG
>CAYUPV010000055.1:0-15196 GCA_964445885.1 uncultured Methylococcales bacterium | reverse complement strand
AACTATCGCATGGACTGAAGATGACAGATATTCATGCCCACAAGATTCTGATTCTGGATTTCGGTTCCCAGTACACTCAATTGATCGCACGCCGCATCCGCGAGCTGGGCGTTTTTTGCGAGATACATCCATTCGACTGGGCGGAAGACTCGATTCACAAATTCAATCCCCGTGGCATTGTGTTGTCCGGTGGGCCCAGTACGGTCACTGAGGACTTCACCCCACGCGCACCTCAGCTCGTTTTCGAACTGGGGGTGCCGGTATTGGGGATCTGTTACGGCATGCAGACCATGGCGGCGCAACTGGACGGCAAGGTGGAGCCGGCCCACAAGCGCGAATTCGGTTATGCCCAGGTTCGAGTCAAAGGTCATTCCCGTTTGCTCGAGGGCATCGAGGACCATACCACGCCCGAAGGGGCTGCTTTACTCGATGTCTGGATGAGTCACGGTGATCGGGTCACGGAGCTGCCGCCGGGTTTCAAATTGATCGCCTTTACCGAGGATGCCCCCATCTCCGGAATGGCGAACGAGGAATGCCGATTCTACGGCCTACAGTTTCATCCCGAGGTGACCCACACCCGCCAGGGGATACGAATTCTGGAGCGTTTTGTGCATGTGATCTGTGGCTGTGAACCAATATGGACACCTGATAACATCATCGAGGAAAGTATACAGACCATCCGTCAACAGGTCGGCCGTGACAAGGTGTTACTTGCGTTGTCCGGTGGTGTGGACTCGTCAGTGGTTGCCGCTCTGCTTCACAAGGCCATCGGAGACCAATTGACCTGTGTATTCGTGGATACTGGGTTGTTGCGTCTGCACGAAGGTGACCAGGTCATGGCCGCCCTCGCCAAGCATATGGGCGTGACGGTGATCAGGGTGAATGCCGCGCAGCGTTATTTCAAGGATATGAAGGGGGTGGCCGATCCTGAGGAAAAGCGGCGTGTCATCGGTCATCTGTTCATCGAGATCTTCGAGGAGGAGGCGGCCAGATTGAAGGGTGTGAAGTGGCTGGCCCAGGGGACCATCTATCCCGATGTGATCGAATCGGCGGCGGCCAAAACTGCCAAGGCAACCTTGATCAAATCCCATCATAATGTTGCTGCCCTCCCTGCCACGATGAATTTCAAGCTGATCGAACCGTTGCGCGAACTGTTCAAGGACGAGGTGCGTAAGATCGGTCTGGAACTGGGTCTGCCCTATGAGATGGTCTATCGTCATCCCTTTCCCGGTCCGGGTCTGGGAGTGCGGATCCTGGGCGAGGTGCGACCGGAGTATGCGGAGATTCTTCGCCGGGCTGATGACATCTTTATCTCGGAGTTACGCAAACATGAACTCTATGATCAAGTCAGTCAGGCCTTTGTGGTTTTTCTTCCCGTCAAATCCGTGGGTGTCATGGGGGATGAACGCAGCTACGAATATGTCGTTGCCCTTCGGGCGGTGGAGACGACTGATTTCATGACGGCCCGTTGGGCGCATTTGCCCTATGATTTCCTCGATACCGTTTCGCGGCGTATCATCAATGAGGTCAAAGGGATATCCAGGGTCGTTTACGACGTTTCCGGCAAACCGCCGGCGACGATCGAGTGGGAGTAGGCCAGATCTGGCACTGGCTAGCACCTGCTGGCATCAAATCCATCTAACTCGTTGTAACTACTAGATTTACATCATTCGCGTCTGGCATCTGCTGGCACTGGCAGGCACCTCCAAGCAGGCTTTTTCATGGTATAGATCATGGTATCGCGGTGCTTAATATCGGCGCGGCGATCCAATACCATGCCATGCGTGTCGAGCCGTTCATGGTATTGCTGATCCACCACATCTTGCCCGACGTCCGGTGTTATACAAAACATGATATAAATATAAAGTTTTGTATAATTGCCGTTATGAAAGACGTGCGCTTTGTGGGTAGCTCATTGGACGATCTCAAACACTTCCCGGCAGGCGCACGTCGGGAAGCGGGTTTTGAGCTCAGTAATGTCCAGGCCGGGTTGCAGCCAAGTGACTGGAAGCCAATGAATACCGTCGGTGCCGGGGCTGTTGAAATCCGGATCAAGGACCCGTCCGGTATTTACCGGGTGATCTATGTTGCCCGATTCGAAGAGGCCGTTTACGTGTTGCATGCTTTTCAAAAGAAGACGCGGAAAACACGCAAGGCGGATATCGAATTGGCCAAAGCCAGGTACAAGGTGCTGGCAGAACAGAGGAAACAGAAATGACGATTTCAAAAGGTTATCGCAATGTATTTGAGGCGCTGGAGGATGATCCGGCGATGGCGCAAAATCTGAAGATTCGTTCCGAATTAATGATGGCGCTGCGTCAATACATTGAGGATGCAGGGCTTGGTCAGAAAGAAGCGGCAGAGGTGTTTGGTGTTCACCAGCCGAGAATCAGTGACCTGATGCGCGGCAAGATTGACAAGTTCACCATCGATAGGCTGGTCAATATGCTGGCCCGGATTGGAAAAACCGTGAAGGTGAAGGCTGCGTAGACGTACCGGAAACGGCAAGGGATGTGATGACAGTCTTGACAAAAGATTTTAAGGACACAATTCAGGCCCGCGCTCAACGAGATACCGCGTTTCGCAGGGCCTTGCTGCAAGAGGGGATTGAATGCCTGCTTGCTGGTAACGTCGAAACTGGCAAGGCGGTGCTGCGTGATTATATTGATGCGATAGCATTTCGTAGGCACATTAGCGCCGATTAGCAGCAGTTTCTGAACATGGTATATTTCATGGTATTACCATCTACATCAATAGCTAGACCATTGATATTAATCAAAATAAATGGCTCGTTTACAATGGAGTGGGAGTGACTTGACTTGACTTGGCTGGCAATGACTGGCAACACCAGGCAATCCATAGGCACCGGCAAACCAGAGGTCGCCTGATTGATTCAATTTCCGCTAGTTTTATATAAGCGGAATTACCAGTACCGCATTTTTTCGAGACGCTGTTTTCGCTTGAAATAATCTGGTTTAAACCGTGCATTGTCATCAAGCTGCACCTGCTGCTTACCATGAAAATATGTTATATGATGACGTATTTCCATGGTATCACGCATCTATGATTACCCGAAAACATTGGCAGCAGGCGATTGAGCGTGCACTATCACGCAGCCGGATAGTTGTTCTCGCCGGACCACGCCAGTGTGGAAAAACGACCCTGGCCCGGCAATTCGTGGCGCAAGATTCGGTCAATTATTTCGATCTGGAAGACCCGCTCAGCCTGGCCCGGCTGAATGAGCCGATTACAGCGTTGAGTTTGCTGCAAGGCTTGATTGTGATCGACGAAATTCAATTGCGGCCTGATCTGTTTCCGGTGTTGCGGATGCTGGTTGACCGGCAGGACTTTCAGGGACAGTTTCTGATCCTGGGCAGTGCGTCCGGTAAGCTGTTGCGGCAATCGTCGGAAAGTCTGGCGGGGCGCCAGGAAACCTTGTACTTGCGTGGTTTTGGTTTGCAGGAGTTGGGGTTTGAAGCACAACCGCGTCACTGGTTACGCGGCGGATTTCCTCTGGCATATCTTGCTGGCAGTGATGCCGACAGTCTGGCCTGGCGCAAGGAATTTATTCAGACTTTGCTTGCACGGGATTTTCCACAATGGGGGGTAAAAGTATCAGCGACTGCTTTGTGGCGTTTCTGGACCATGCTGGCGCATTACCACGGACAAACCTGGAACGGTGCAGAGTTTGCGCGATCCCTGGGTGTCAGTGAATCGACTGTGCGACGATATCTTGATTTGTTGAGTGATGCCTTTATGGTTCGTCAGTTGCACCCCTGGTACGCAAATATCCGCAAGCGCCAGGTAAAGTCGCCCAAGGTGTATATTCGTGACTCTGGCTTGCTGCACCAACTACTCGGTATCAACACGGTACGTGATTTGCTGACCCATCCGAAGATCGGCGCTTCATGGGAAGGCTATGTGATTGAAGAGGTATTGGCGGTGAAACAACCTGATGAGGCGTTTTTCTGGGCCACCCACCAGGGGGCTGAAATTGATCTGATCCTGAAAAAAAATGGTCGTTTGCTGGGTGTTGAATGCAAACGTACGGATACACCCCGGGTTACGCTTTCCATGCGCACGGCGTTGACGGATCTGGCGTTGGATGCAATTGCCGTGGTGTATCCTGGCAGCAAACGGTTCCGGCTCAACGAACAGATTGAGGCCATTCCCCTTAGCGCCCTGAGCCGTGAGGGGATGTTTACGGAATTCACTGGCAGAGCATGAGTCACGAGGTGATCCAGGCTGCAGTGTGGCAGCGTTCTGTTGGCATATCAGTGGCGATTAGCGACAAATTCTAGACATGGTGTTTTTCATGGTATTGTCACTTGTGTCTACACGTAAGCCGCTGATAATAAAAAGTAGTTCAGACCCGTTTACAATCGAATGAGAGTGACGCCCCGTGATGAAATGTGGATGCGTCAAGCCCTGGAACTGGCCAGGCAGGCCGAGGCGATGGGTGAGGTCCCCATAGGTGCGGTATTGGTCCATAGGGACGAAGTGATCGGCGCCGGTTTCAACCGCCCTATCGCTACTTGTGACCCCACTTCCCATGCTGAGATCGAGGTGCTCAGAGTGGGGGGGAAACGGCTGCAAAACTACCGTTTGCCGAAAACGGTTTTATATGTGACTTTGGAGCCATGTGTGATGTGTCTGGGTGCCATCATTCATGCGCGGGTTCAGCGGTTGGTTTATGGTGTCCCTGATCCCAAGAGGGGAGCGGCAGGAAGTGTACTGGCTCTCCATCGGGAAGAGTTCGTCAACCACCGGGTGGAAGTGATCGGTGGTGTATTGGCTGATGAATGCCGGATGTTGCTTAGGGAATTCTTTGCCAAGCGCCGCTAGTAGACTCTTGAAAGCCTGTCTCAGGTAACATGCCCTCACGCTATTTTCACGATCCTTCAATCGCCCGACAAGCGCAAAGCCGGCAAAAAACGCAAGGGGAATCCCTATGTTTTCCGCATCCTCTGTGAGGTCGCTCAAGCCACCGCCAGCACCGTAAGTTCGTTGGCTGGGAAGTTCGATGCCATACGTGCCAGGCGAGGTTCAAACGAGCGATCTTTGCCTTGGCTAACGGTCTTTCATTCTCTGGGGTGATGGTGGTACTGTCTTTCATGAAAATTACCGTGAAAGATTTCTGGAAGACTTTGTAGGGTGGGTAGAGGCGAAGCGAACCCGCCATGCGTGTTGGGTTTCGCGTCGCTCTACCCACAATCTTTCATCTGACGGGGGATGGTAGCCCCATCATGAATGTTACTATGAAATTATATGCCAACTCTGCTACGCAATTCGGCCATTGTGTCTCTAGCTTTGATCGTGGGTGGACTGACCCTGTGGTATGTCCGCCGCCCCCAACCCATTTCGGTCAGGGTTCAAGCGGTCTCCCGCGGGACCGTGGAAAAGACGGTTGCCAATACCCGTGTCGGCAGCGTCAAAGCATGCAAACGCAGCCGCCTGTCACCGGCCATCGGCGGGCAGATAGACCGGATTCTGGTCCATGACGGCGACCAGGTCGAAAAGGGTAAGTTGTTGCTCACGTTGTGGAACCTCGATCTTCAGGCACAGTTGGAGCTTGCCACCAGCCAGGTGAAAGCCACCCGGGCCACTGCCAAAGCGACCTGCCTGCGTGCTGCCCAGGCCCGCCGGGATGCAGCGCGTCTGTCCCGCCTGCGACAACGCATTCTGGTCTCTGAAGAAGCGGTGGACCAGGCCAAGACCCAGGCGGAGGCCCAGGCAGAAGAATGTCAGGCTGCCAAGGCCGATATCACCGTCCAGGAGGCCCGCCAAGCCCTGGCCAGGGCGCAACTGGCAAAGACTCGGCTTTATGCTGCCTTCGACGGTATCGTGGCCGAGGTCATTGGCGAGAAAGGGGAATACATCACCCCTTCCCCTCCCGGGGTAGCCACTCCGCCAGCGGTCGATCTGATCTCGCTAAGGTGTTTCTATATATCCGCTCCCATCGACGAGATCGACAGTGGCCACCTCGAGCCTGGTTTGGAAACTCGCATCCATATTGATGCCTTTGGCGACAAACGTTTCCCGGGCCGGCTACGCCGAATCGCCCCCTATGTATTGGAGGTGGAAAAACAGGCCCGCACGGTGGAGGTGGAAGTGGATTTCCTTCGTGACTCAGACGAAGCCTTGCAGCGCCCCGGCTACAGTGCCGACGTTGAGATCGTACTGGCCCGCCGCAAAGACGTCCTGCGGATTCCCACTGAGGCGCTGATGGAAGGGGGACGAGTATTGATACTGGAAAACGACCGGCTGGAGGAGCGCAAGATCGAAACCGGCCTGAGCAATTGGGAGTGGACCGAAGTGATCAAAGGACTCTCCAGTGGAGACCGGGTCGTGCTATCCCTCGATCGGGAGGGGGTCCAGGCTGGCGCCCTGGCGATTGCAGAGCAAGCACAGTGATTCAGTTACAGGGTGTCAGCAAAAACTTCCTGGTGGGCGGCGAACCCGTCCATGCCTTGCGTGACATTGGCCTGACCATCGCCGCGGGCGAATATGTCGCAGTGATGGGACCCTCCGGTTCGGGAAAGAGCACCCTGCTCAATATTCTCGGATTGCTCGACCGTCCCGACTGCGGTAGCTACCGTTTCGATGGTATCGAGACCACGACCATGGACGAGGACGCCCGCGCCAGACTGCGCCAGGAGAAGATCGGCTTCGTGTTCCAGGTCTTTCACCTGATCCCGCGTCTGACGGCAGCGGAAAACATTGAATTGCCAATGATACTGGCTGGGATCTCTCCAGTGGAGAGGAGCAGGCGGGTCAGCGAATTGCTGGAGAAGCTTGGTCTGGCTGACCGCGCCCACCACCGACCCGCGGAACTGTCGGGTGGTCAACAACAACGGGTGGCCATCGCGCGGGCAGTGGCCATGGAACCTGAATTGATTCTGGCCGACGAACCCACCGGGAACCTGGACCTGGCCTCCGGCAGAGAGGTGATCGAAGTGCTCGAACAATTGAACCGGCAGGGATTGGTCTTGATTCTGGTCACTCACGATCACGAACTGGGAGGTCGCGCCCAGCGCCTGATCGAGATGCGAGACGGCGCTATCCTGAAGGATACCGGACCGATTCAGGCAACAGCGACATGACCTTGACGGACCGGCTTCAGTTCGCCTGGCGGGCCATCGCCGCCTATCCACTGCGGAGCGGCCTGACCTTATTGGCCATGGCTGTGGCCACCAGTTCCGTGATTCTACTCAATGGATTGGGAGACAGCGCCCGCCGTTATGTGGTTGAACGCTTTGCCGCCCTGGGTACCCATTTGCTCATCGTGCTGCCCGGCCGCAACGAAACCCGTGGCGGCCCGCCGCCCCTCCTGGGAGAAACCCCACGTGATCTGACTCTGGACGATGCCTTGGCATTGCTGCGCAGCCACGTCATCGACGCAGTCGCCCCGATCGTGGTGGGGGAAGCGCCGGTCCAATTTCAAAATCGCAGCCGCGATACTGATATCATCGGAACCACGGCTCCCTTCCTGACACTGCGCCACCTGGATATGGCTCAAGGTCGTTTTTTGCCCCTTGGGGACCCACACCATGGTCAGCCCATAGTGGTCATCGGGCGAACCCTGAAAAAGGAATTATTCATCGGAGCCCCTGCCCTGGGTGCGTGGCTGCAAATCGGCGACCGCCGCTTTCGGGTCATCGGAATCCTCAAAAGCAGCGGTCAGGCGTTCGGAGAGAAACTGGACGAAATCGCCATCATCCCGATTGCTTCCGCCCAGTCACTGTTCGACACCCCTGGATTGTTCCGGATCATTGCCCAGGCCAGGACACGGCCCGACATCCCCAAAGCCAAACGGGACATCGAAACCATCCTGCAAAGCCGCCACGAGGGGGAAAGGGACGTCACCGTCCTCACCCAGGACGCCATTCTGGCTTCCTTCGACAAGATTCTCCGCTCTCTCACCATGGGAGTGGCAGGTATCGCCGCCATCAGCCTGGTAGTCGCTGGTATCCTGATCATGAACGTCATGCTGATCGCGGTGACGCAACGGCAACCGGAGATCGGGCTGCTCAAGGCATTGGGGGCATCCACCACTGAGGTATTGAAGATTTTTCTGACCGAGGCATTGCTTCTATCCCTGTTGGGATCTGTCATAGGGATTGTGCTGGCCATGCTGACGCTGACCGGACTAGACCGGCTATGGCCGCAGATTTCTCTCCAGATCGTTCCCTGGTCACTGCCCGCCGCCGTCGCCATATCCATGGGTACCGGCCTCCTATTCGGCCTGTTGCCGGCACGACGGGCTGCCCGCCTGGATCCCGTTGACATTCTTCATCCTCGTTGACGCTCATGAAAAAAACCATTGCGTTCTTTCCCCATCCCATTGTATATGGACGAGAAGAGGTTATGGTTCATGTAATCCCGATTCACCCCGAAGCATGAAAGCCCCCTGCCTCGGCCCCCATGAATCTTTCACGTTATCAATGCACCTCATAGATACATTGCAATTGATCCTTGGCTCGGTCAAGGCATATGGGGGACGCAGTCTGCTGACCGGACTGGGAATCGCTATTGGTATCTCGGCGGTGGTTCTGCTCACATCCATAGGGGGTGGAGTACAACGTTTCGTGCTCGATCAATTCACCCAGTTCGGTACCCATCTGATCGCCGTCACCCCGGGAAAAACCCAGACCTTTGGACTGTCCGGCGCCATGATCGGCACTGTCAGGCCCTTGACGGTACAGGATGCCATGGCCTTACGCCGCCTGCCCCAGGTGCGGGGGATCGTGCCGATGGTCATGGGCAACGTGGAGGTCAAAGGCGCCGGGCACAGCCGCCGTACCACCTTGTATGGGGTCGGTCCCGATCTTCCCTGGGTCTGGCGGATTCCGGTCGCCAGTGGCCGTTTTCTACCTTCGGGTAACCGCCCTCTAGTGGCATTGGGCGCCACCGTCCGCCGCGAACTGTTCGGCACTAGTCCAGTGCTGGGTCAGCGCCTTCGCATTGCAGGCGAGGGTTATCGCGTTGTGGGCGTGATGAGCCCCAAGGGAAAAATGCTGGGGTTCGATTTGGACGATGCCGTGTATATTCCGGTTCAGCGGGCCCTGGATCTGTTCGAACGGGATGGCCTGATGGAGATCGATATCCTCTATGCCGCCGATGCGGACAGCACCCATATAGCGGATAAGGTGCGCAGACTGTTGCGCCTGCGTCACGGGCGCGAAGACTTCAGCATTATCACCCAGGACCAGATGCTCGAAACCCTGGGTTCGGTTCTGGACGTGCTGACGCTTGCTGTCGGGGCCCTCGGTGGCATTTCCCTGGTGGTGGGGGGTATCGGTATCCTGACCATTCAGACCGTCGCCATCAGCGAACGACGCTGCGAAATCGGTCTACTCAGCGCATTGGGCGCCCGCCGCTCCCAAATCATCACCCTGTTTCTGGGTGAGGCCGTCCTGCTGGCACTGCTGGGGGGCTTCGCTGGCTTGGGTTTGGGGGGAGGAGGAACCTGGCTGATCGCCTGGTTGGTGCCAGAACTGCCCGCCCACATGCAATGGGGCTATGCGATCGCGGCAGAGGGCATTGCTGCCGCAATCGGGCTTGCCGCAGGAGCGATCCCGGCGTGGCATGCGGCCAATCTGGATCCGATCACCGCACTGCGGGAGGAATAACCGGCATCAGCCACCGAAATCATCGAAGAAGATGGTGTCCCGCTCCACTCCTAAATCGGTCAGCATGGTCAACATCGCTTGTATCATCGGTGGCGGCCCGCACATATAGTAGTCACATTCCTCGGGAGCGGGATGATCCCTCAGGTACATCTCGTGGAGTACCTCATGGATGAAGCCGGTCGCCCCCTTCCAGTCATCCCCTGCATTCGGCTCGGACAGGCCGACCTGCCAACGGAAATTATCATGCTCTGCCACCAGGCGCTCGAACAGCTCAGCATAGAACACCTCCTTCTGACTCCGCGCTCCATACCAGAAGGACAGTTTGCGCCTGGTACCAACCCGCTCGAGTTGATCGAGGATCATCGAACGCAGGGGAGCCATCCCCGCCCCGCCACCGACGAAGATCATCTCGCTGTCACGCTCACGCACGTAGAAATCACCAAAAGAACCTGAAATCTTGACCTTCTGACCGGGTTTCAGGCTAAACACGAAGGATGAAACCTTCCCCGGCGGAACCCCGGGCTCTTCCGCTGGCGGCAGGGCCAGCCGCACATTGAGCCGTATCCGGCTGCCTTCTACCGGGGCATTGGCCATGGAATAAGCACGGCTGGTTGGTTGGCTTAGGGTCACCCGGTAACGCCACCAGTCGAAGCGGTCCCACAGATCGCGAAAACGTTCATCGATGTCGAAATCGGCAAAACGTATCCGGCACGGATTGGCCTCCAGCAGGATGAAATGGCCGGCGCGGAAGCGAAGTTCGGGATTGGGAGGCAGCTCGATCACCGGCTCCTTGATGAGAGGGGTCACATTGTGATTGGAGACCACAGTGCCCAGCCACTCATGAGAGCCTAGGATTTCAGGGGGAACCAGGACGCTGAGCGGGCCTTTGACAGCGATCTGACAGCTCAGACGGTAACCTTCACGAATCTGGCCGGGAGAAAGTTTGGCCTGCTCGGTGGGTAACACCGGACCCGCCCCCTCCACCACCAACCGGCACTGACCGCAGACACCCTGCCCTCCACACGCTGAGGGCACATGAAAGCCCTGCTCCATCATGGCGAACATCAGCTTGCTCCCCGCCTTCACCTTGAGCGTTCGTTCCCCGTTGATTTTGACCGGGATCTCCCCTTGGGGGGCAAGGAATGCGTGGGTGGTCAGGATCAGCAGGCTCAACACCAGTACCAGGCAAACGAAGACCGCGACCCCAAGCAGAATCAGATGGCCTTTCGTTTCTATGATCAGCGTCAGTTCAGCCAGGTAAAGGGCGACAAATTGGCTGAGATGATCCGTCCAATTCATTGCCTTCTTCCCGTCTGTTCCCGCAACACCGCCAGGAAAGGGCCATAACCCTCAGGACCCAGCCAGTAGCGCACCAGCTGATTCACGCCGCGGGTGGTGAGGGTCGCCCCGCTCAGTCCTTCAATCCGATTGGGGGAGGCAGGATCGACCGGTCCTTTCACCACCTCGATCACCACCCGTCCATCAGCATCGAAGGCCTGTTTGCCTCTCCACAAGACCTGCCAGCGTGGATTGGCGATCTCTGCGCCGAGACCGGGGGTCTCGCCATGCTGGAAGAAACGGATGCCAGCAATGGTGGTCAGATCCCTTTCCAGGGCCAGATAACCCTGCAAGGTGGACCATAGCCCCTTACCGGCAATCAACAGGATAATCTGTTCCAAGCCATCCGCACTGCGGAGGAAATACACGGGCATGTAACGGGGACGAAACTTCAAGCCGATGGGACTGTCGGCAATTTTTTCCGAGGATTCAGGATATCTGGCCGCAGCCACGAAGTCGAAATTATCCGGATGCAGGAATTCGGGAAAGCCTGCAGGATCCACCTTTTCCCCCAGAGAAAGATCAATCAATGCAGAATCGAATCTCTCTCTGTAATGAGCCGGCAAAACCCCTTGTTCCCCTTCGATTCCGACCACCTCCAGGATATGGCTGATCCGTTCCAGATATTGGTTGCGTCGTTGCCGTTCCTCAAGAATGACCGCGGTGGAAGTGACCACGAAGGAACAAACCAGGCTGACACTCAAGACCACGATCAGTGCCTTCAGCATGTGATACACGACTTCGGCCTCTGTTGCTTGTCCATTGCATTCTCCACATCGTGAAGTCAACTGAATGGTGTCGGTGGGAGCGATCGGAAAACCCTGAAATTCTGCCTTATTCCGATATTGCCGAATAGCTTCACTGTAGGCCGGGTAGAGAGGTCAAGATCAAGTGATTCCTTGATGGCAAGGCGGGTAAAAGAGAGTGACGATCATGAATGAATCATCTGAATTTAAAATGTAGCAAACCAATCAATTCAAGAACCGAAAGGGCAGCCGGAAGGCTGCCCTATTCTCATGTCAACGCCGCCTGGCTCGTTTGGTTTTGTTGGCTCTTTGTCTGTTACTGGTGGCCATGGTCGTTTCGACCTCTTCCGCCAGTTGATGCAGATGATCATCCTCTTCCGGGTGTTCCTGAGGGTCCTCGATGTCCTCTTCTGTTTCCGTCTCCACCGTCGCCTTCCCGGCGGTTGCCACCTGGGATCCTTCAGGGTTCCCGTGTTTTTCTTCCCTGAAAGACCACCAGAAGGCCAGCCCGATCAGACCCAGGGCCAACATCAACAAGCCATAGGGGGGAGAGGAATCTGAAATAGCTCCTGAGGGTTTAACGTGACCACTCAGATTTTTGCTGCTTCCAGTGGAAGCGATGTTCGGTCTCTCCGAGGGAGCTGCATTGACTGCCAGGGGCCCAGTCGATTTGATCTGCTCAAGATCCTGGAAAATGACCCGGGGAGTGAAATTTGCGGCTGGAAACCGCCTGTCAGATGCAGTGTCAGCTGCGGATTCGGAGTGGTTGGAAGAAGGAGCCGTTTCGGTGTCCTGATAGATCACTTGGGGTTCAAAATTGGCCGCGGGAAACCGCTCCCCGGCCTGAAGCTGGGCCGATCCCAGCGCCAGGGCTGCCAAGGCAGCCTGCAACAGAATTGGATGACGCATAAATCCTTACTCCCTTGATAGTTTTATTATGGGAACCTTGAAACATTGCCATAGTGGCATTTTATCAATTCACACACCAAAAATTGGTTTCTGAGGTGTTCTCCTTTTCAGTGACTTAGAGTACCCGAAAATGGCAGGGCATCCCAGTCCTGTAATGTCAACAAGCCATGCCTATGATCAGTCTACGTGATCAACAGCGACAACAAGCCCAAGGATAAGCTGCAAAGGCACGGTACGCAATGTGCCGCTGGCGGTCGTGGAAAACTCTTCTACACTTTGCAATAAAGAAGTACCGAGGGAGATTATCCAACCATGCGCGCAAGGCCGACACCCAACAATCGCGAAAACAGACTGGGCGAGGAGGAATTCATCGTCAGTAAAACCGACATCAGCGGCAAGATCACCTATGCCAACCGGGTGTTCATGGAGATCGCCGGTTACAACGAGAAGGATCTGCTGGGGATACAGCACAACATCATCCGTCACCCGGATATGCCCCGTGGAGCGTTCCGTCTGTTGTGGGATACAGTCAAGCAAAAAGACGAATTCTTCGCCTTTGTGAAGAATCTGAGCAAAGACGGCTCCTATTACTGGGTATTCGCCAACATCAACCCCGATATAGACAACAAGGGCCAGATCGTCGGGTATTATTCGGTGCGGCGGCAACCTCCGATTTCGGCCATCCGTACCATCGAGCCGATTTATAAGGAAATGTGCCGTATCGAGCAAAGTGCCGGCAGTGTCAAGCAGGGCATCACCCAGTCGATCGCCTATCTGTTGGATTTTTTACAGAGTAAAGGAACGACCTATGAACACTTCGTCCTCGAACTGTACGGCTGAGAAATAAGATGAGCACAGATAAGTCACAAAGATACCAATTCAATCCCTGGCTGCGGACCAAGATCAACTGGTTTTTCGCCGCTGTCATTCTGTTGCCAATCCTTTCCACCACTTGGCAAGCATTCCGCTATGGATGGCACTGGGACCTGTTGGTACTCCCTGTGCTGATGGCGGGAATGACAGGGTTGGTGTACCGGGGCACTAAACGCTATCTGGATGCTATCGACAGAATCCACAATGTGTTGAAACACTGCGTTCGGGGAGAATTCCATCACCGGGTGACCCAAGTCTATGCCCTGGGTGAAGTGGGCCTGCTGGCTTGGGAGCTGAACGAATTCCTCGATTATTGTGAGGCCTATTTCCGTGAATTGACCAGTGTTTTCGTCCGTGTTGGCAAACAGGATTTTTCTCGCCGCGGATTCGGGCACGGCCTGCCGGGACAGATGCGCAGCAGTGTCGATTTCGCAAACCAGGCACTGGAGTCGATGCGGAAAAATCACCAACAAAGAAAGATCATTCGTCTTGGCCATGGACTGCATATACTCAATAACGGCAATCTGGCGAGCAATCTCAAGCTGTGTCAGCAGGACATGCTCCAGGTGACCCAGACCCTGGAGGAAGTCGTCTCCATTGCCGACACTAATTCGGTTGCGGCATCCCAGAGCAAACAGGGGGTCGAGGAAGTTCAGACGGCGGTAAAGCAGATTTCCAGCAAGGTGACCTCCGCCGCCAGGATTATCAACGATCTGAGCGAGAACAGCAAACAAGTGATCGATTCCCTCTCCATCATTACCGAAATCGCCGACCAGACAGGACTGCTGGCCCTCAATGCCTCCATCGAAGCTGCTAGAGCGGGGGAATACGGCCGGGGATTCGCAGTGGTGGCAGACGAGGTCAAGGCGCTTTCCAACCGGACCAAGGAAGCAGCGGTGGATATCTCCCGAGTGCTGCAAAGCTTTGGCTCCAGCGTCGAGGCCATCTCCAAAGAAGCCGCTGACTCGGTGAAACTCGCAGAACAGATGCAACCGGTGGTGGAAACCTTCAGTGCCCGCTTCGGCGACTTTGAAGATGCCGCATCAAAGACCATCCTCAGTGCCACCAATGCCCAGGAGATATCTTTCAGCACTTTGGTCAAGGTCGACCATATCATCTACAAGCAGAATGCCTACTTGGCCGTCTCCGATCCCGAAGGTAACCAGGATGAAGCCAAGGACATCAGCGTTGACAACCATTCCTGCCGCCTCGGCAAATGGTATTACGAAGGGGCCGGCAGGGAGCGATTCAGCACTTTGCCCAGCTATGTACGCTTGGAGAAACCCCACGAAGGGGTTCACCGTTGGGCTAGTGAAGCCCTGGAACTGGCGCGGCAAGACTGGATGTCCAACGATAGGATGATCGACGATATCCTGGCCAAGATGGATCAGATGGAAAAGAGCAGCCTGCAGGTGATGCAGGTGCTCAACGACATGAACCAGGAATCCATCGAAAGGCGGCAATAATTACAACCTATCATTAGGCACTCCTCTTTACCCTCGATCCGCCTCGCAAAACCTCTGCAATCCCCTGCTCACCACACTGCTCCCGCAGTGTGGTGCTTTCCCTGTCCTTTGCGTAACTACTCATCTGAACACCGTTTCCGACTGAACTGGTTGCCGCTGCACATCACCAAGGCTACACTTAACCCAAATTTAACACCCAATTGCCCAAATCCGGCCGATTATTACTCTATCC
>CAYUPV010000054.1:0-15213 GCA_964445885.1 uncultured Methylococcales bacterium | reverse complement strand
ACATCTTGAAAAACATTGGCTCAATATATCAGATTAATTTTGTCTAAGTGCTTAGTACTTGAGAATCTCTTCGGGATAACGCTTTTCAAGCCGCTGTGCAGTCTGGATCTTGTCAACGCTGTCCCAGGCAGTGAGCGGATAGCATCCTTTGCACAAAACCGCCACCGCTTCGTCATATTCTTTCCGGTGCATGCGGATTCTCAGTTGTTCCGTGTCTCGAGTGCACTTGAGTTGCTCAAGGATTGTTACCTTGTAGGATTTCCATTCGGCTACCGTACATAGTTTCCGGAAGGCCTTGTATTTATCGCACGTCAGCTGATCGACGGTCTGGGCAAACTGCAGTTCCAGATACCGATCTCGGTCACCGGCATCCTTGCCCCGCTGGGCGAGGAACTGGCGCAATTCATCCATGCGCCCCCGGCCTTTACGGAGTCCGTCTTCGGCAACTTGCAGAGCCTTCTTCTTTTCGCCAGCTTTCCAGTAGAAGCTGGCCAGATCATAGTAATCCCCGCCAAAGACCATTTTTCGATTGCGCAATTCGAGGTATTTCTCCTGGTCGCCGAGTCTACGGTAAATCCGGCGGGCATGGTCCGTCTTCCAATCCCCGGACAGCATTTCTTGAATTTTTCCCCGCTGCCGCAGGGGCAGGGGGCGTTGCGCCCGACGGCCGGATTTTTCATGGGGCACCCGGGGCAGACTTGCCCTTGAGTCCCGCATCAACAAGACAGACCATTGTGGAGCGGACCATATATGACAAACACCGCCAAGTATCTTTCACGGTTACGCATGCATGTATCGTTATAGGCACAGCTGCTGACTCGAGATCCACTCATGAAGGATTTGATACAGGTTCTGGAGCTGCCGAGCCTGACAGACCCGGATGCCAAGATCGTGAGCGCGGCGGATGTCGGCGTCTCGCATCGGCAGATAGCTCACCAACATGCCTTGTCCGTGTAGCCCACCGAGCAGTTCCTTCAGGGTGTCCAGTTTGTAGATTGCCTCGGCACCCGGTCCATCAGCGCTCCGGTCCAGATGGAAGCGGCGGGTCTTGCACTCTACCAGGAACAGGCGATTGTTGGCCAGGAATACGACGTCCAGCTCGTTCTCCACATTTCCATGGAGTGTGCTCCTGACTACTTGCAGTTTTTGTTTCACATCCTGGAGCAAGGGCAGGCGGCTCCGCAGTTTCTGCACTTGGATATAGACATGCTGCTCCAGCCAGCCGCCATTGACGAAAGAACGGGTCTCCTCGTCTGGAAACACCAAACATGATTGGTTGATACACAGAGCACCGGCCCGCTCGAATTGCCCGAGCAATTCCTGAAACTCATCCCATTGCAGATGCTTGGGTTGCAGAGAAGGGGATTCCAGAGTATCGCCCGCAGTGGCGGCATACCAGTTGAGAGTTGCGATGGCACGATCGTAGCGTTCGATCTCAAGGATCAGATGCTCGGTCAGTTGCTGATAGACTGGTGGTACCCCTGCACTTCCCTCGGATTTGATTTCAGCCCCATAGGCCAGCAGAAAATGGCGCAGCTTAATCCTGTCCTCAAGCTGATGGTGGGGGAGCTTCTGGGAATGCAGCCAGAAAAGATCATCGGTGTGGGGGTGAACGTAGAACACCGGAAGCTCGTAAGCGCGGAACACATCAAAGGCGGCGATGCTCATCGGTTTGGTGCCGCCGGTGGCATTGAGCACCGGTGGTGGATGTGTTTGTTCAAGTAAGGTCATGAAACGTTCCAGCAGGTGTTCAATGTCCCAAGCGTCCTCTACCTCCCAGTGATCAACCTCCACCCCCGCCCCTTCCCGCAGAACCCGGCTGAGCCATTCGGCGCGTTGCTTCATGCCCTGGCTGACCACCAGGGTGACCTTGTCCGGGCGCACCGAGGAATCCAGCGCAGGCGTGATGTTGGGTGCCGCCTGCTCGGAAACCAGATAGACGTGGTGGGGGAAACGGGAAATATTGCTCAATGGAAATCCAGGCGGTTGACCAAGGGGCTCATCTGGTTGGCAGGGTCATGGGTGGACGCGCGCCAGGAGGCCGCTGGCCTGGAGGTTTATGGGCGGGGGGGCGGTGACCGGGTGGATGGACACCTGGATGATGGGGTGGGTATAAATAGTATGTATTGGGTTGGGGCGTTCTTTTTTCCTTGATGACGATCACCTTGGGACGGGAGCGCATTCGCTCCAAGGCTTCTTTGCGTCTGGCTTCTTCGGCCGCCTTCCGTTCCTTTTCGGCCTTGGCGTCCTCTTCGATCAGGCGCTGTAGACGTTCCTCCGCCTCTTTGACTGCCTCTTTCGAGGGTTGAGGTGGTGGTTCGACCTCGGTGACCGAAGTCGCACCATCCAGCGGATGGTCCGAATAAGTGACTTTGCCGGATTTATCGATGGATTTGATGAGGGGCTGCGCTGAAGAAATACCGGTGAACAATATCAGGCCAAACAGGATTAGTATGCGCATGGCAACATCTTCAATAGACATTCATAGATCAAGTTTGGATCTTTTGTTCCCGCACATCAAGTGCTAGCTCTGATTCTGGAGGGGTAAGACTTGCATTGATGACCTGAAGTTGCGTCACGAGTCTTCACAGGCGGGAGGCCCGGCATCTCAAGTATCATTTTTCCGCGAACGGTTGCCAAGTCCGACGCTTGCCACAGATTCAGTCCGCTTCCCGCTGTTTTCTCATGGCGTGAACCATGCGTTGCAATGCGCGGCGAATTTTCGGATCTTCGACCGCTTCGGCGTTGTGTTCCAGTTGCGCCAGAATTTCCCGGTTGGGGATTCTGGGTGGGGTGGCTTTCCTTTCCACCGGAGTAACTGGCAGCAATATCCGAACACGCAGACGTTCGACCAGTGCTATCTTTTTCAGGGCGGGCAAGATGCTAAGTTGGTGGAAACGAAGCTGTGAGGCCCAGGCGGAGGTATCGACATATAAGCTCAGTTGGCCTTTGGTATCGAGAACGCAGGCCAGGCAATGGGATCGCATCGTCTCGGGAAGCTGTCGCTGGAGGGCAGTGAGTAACTTTTGATGCAGCTCAAGCCGCGCCAATAGAGGTGCCAGCGACTGATTGCGTTTCAGTTTCTCGGTGACTGGCTGGGCGGCGCTGATGCGTTTGGGCATTGACAATATCCAGAACAATTTCAGGGTTTTGGCGTCAAACCTGTGAACCTTTCCAATGGATAACCGGGTCTTGCCGGTGCCAGTAATTTCCAGCCACCCCTTTGGGTGGGGTAAAATGGTCAACATTTTGGACAACGGGTTCGCCACCCCTTCAACCTTGAGATTAAAACACAATGCTAGGCAAGCTGGTTAAAAAAGTCATCGGTTCGCGCAATGAACGCATCATCCGTCAGAAGCGACGGGTCGTAGAGAAGATCAATGCCCTCGAACCACGGTTTGAGGCCTTGAGCGACGGTGAATTGCGTGCCAAGACCGACGAATTCAGGAATCGTCTGGAACAGGGCGAGACCCTCAACGATCTTCTGCCTGAAGCCTTTGCCGCTGTCCGCGAGACGGGACGCCGGGTGCTGAACATGCGCCACTTCGATGTCCAGCTCATCGGTGGGATGGTGCTGCACGACGGCAAGATCGCGGAAATGCGCACCGGTGAGGGGAAGACCCTGGTGGCCACCCTGGCAGCCTATCTCAACGCCCTGCCTGGGAAAGGCGTGCATGTGGTGACGGTCAACGATTATCTGGCCAGCCGTGACGCTGAATGGATGGGCAAAATCTACCAGTTTCTGGGGATGAGTGTCGGCGTCATCACCAGTGGCCTGGATCAGGGACAGCGCCGCGAGGCCTATGCGGCCGACATCACCTACGGCACCAACAACGAATTTGGCTTCGACTATCTGCGCGACAACATGGCCTTCAGCAAGGAGGAGCAGGTCCAGCGCGATCATTTCTACGCCATCGTCGACGAGGTGGACTCGATCCTCATCGACGAGGCCCGGACGCCGCTGATCATCTCTGGCCCCACCGAGGAACGTACCGACCTCTATATCAAGATGAATGAGCTGGTGCCCCAGCTGATCCGTCAGGAGGGAGACGAGAAGGAAGGGGTGAAAAAACCCGGCGATTACACCGTGGACGAAAAGACCAAGCAGGTGTTCCTGACCGAACGTGGTCACGAGAAAGTGGAGCAACTGCTGGCCGAGCACGGGCTGATTCAGGAGGGCGAGAGCCTGTACGATGCCAACAACATCCGGCTGCTCCATTATCTGAACGCCGCGTTGCGCGCTCATGCCCTTTATCACCGTGATGTGGAGTATATCGTCCGGGATGGCGAGGTGATCATCGTGGACGAGTTTACCGGACGGGTCATGCCCGGCCGACGTTGGTCGGAAGGGCTTCACCAAGCCATCGAGGCCAAGGAAGGGGTGCCGATCCAGCAGGAGAATCAGACTCTGGCCTCGATCACTTTCCAGAACTATTTCCGCCTGTACGAAAAGCTGGCGGGGATGACCGGGACCGCCGACACCGAAGCCTTCGAGTTCCATCAGATCTATGGTCTGGAAGTGGTGGTGATCCCCACCCACAGACCGATGATCCGTGAAGATCACAGCGACTTGGTGTTTCTGTCCGCGCGGGAGAAATTCAATGCCATCACCGACGACATCGAGGATTGTGTCAAGCGCGACCAACCGGTTCTGGTAGGGACCACCTCGATCGAGAACTCTGAATATCTGTCACAGTTGCTGAAGCGCAAACGGATTCCCCACGAGGTGCTCAACGCCAAGCAGCACGAGCGCGAGGCCCATATCATCGCCCAGGCCGGCCGCCCGGGGGCGGTGACCATCGCCACCAACATGGCCGGTCGCGGAACCGACATCGTGCTGGGGGGCAGCCTCGATGCCGAGCTGGAACCCCTGGGCGAGCCCCCCCCCGAAGAAGCCGAGCAGAAGATTCGGCAGGCATGGCAGCAGCTCCACAAGGAAGTGGTCAATGCGGGGGGACTGCATGTCATCGGCTCCGAGCGCCACGAGTCGCGCCGTGTCGACAATCAGCTCCGAGGCCGCAGCGGCCGCCAGGGTGACCCAGGCTCGACCCGCTTCTATCTGTCGCTGGAGGACGATCTGCTCAGGATCTTCGCTTCCGAACGGGTGGCGGCCCTGATGCAGAAGCTGGGCATGGAGGAAGGCGAGGCAATAGAACATCCCTGGGTGACCCGCCGCATCGAGCGCGCCCAGCGCAAGGTGGAGGCCCACAACTTCGACATCCGCAAGCAGCTGCTCGACTACGACAACGTCGCCAACGACCAGCGTAAGGTTGTCTACGAGTTGCGCAACGAGCTGCTGGCAGCCGAGGACATCAGCGATATCCTTGACGCCATCCGCCGCGACGTCATCGCCGAGGAGGTGGACAAGCATATTCCCCCCAATACCTTCGAGGAACAATGGGACCTGGAAGGCCTGGAGCAGGTGCTGGAAAAGGATTTCGGCTTCAGCTTCCCGGTGCGACAACGGCTGGAGGAAAAGCCGGAAATGCAGGTCGAGAAACTCAAGGAGGAAATCATCGAGGCCGCCGAGAAGGCCTACCGGGAGAAGGAGCAGCAGGTCGGACCGGAAATCCTCCACCAGTTCGAGAAATCGGTAATGTTACAGATCCTCGATAATGCCTGGAAGGAGCACCTGGCGGCGATGGATCACCTGCGTCAGGGAATTCACTTGCGTGGATACGCGCAACGCGATCCCAAGCAGGAATACAAACGCGAGGCCTTCCAGATGTTCAGCTCGATGCTCGAAAACATCAAACACGAGACCATCAGCATGCTGTCGCGGGTCCGGGTGCAGAGTGAGGAAGATGTGGAGGCTGTCGATGAGCAGCGTCGTGAGAGCACTCCTCATGACGTGCAATACGAACACGCCGAAGCCAGTGCCTTGTCCGAGGAAGAGGCCCGGGAGTTGATAGAGGAAGGCGGCGAGGTGGCGCTGCAGCAGAAACCCTATGTGCGCCCCACCCGAAAAGTGGGTCGCAACGAGCCTTGCCCCTGTGGCAGCGGCAAGAAATACAAGCAGTGCCACGGTAAGTTGAACTGATGGCGGTCGGCCCCGATACCTTTCCGGAAATGCCGGCAATTGACGGCATTCGTTTGGGCTCCGCCCGGGCTGGACTACGCAAGGGGGAAGGTGACGATCTGACCTTGATCGAACTGGCGCCGGGAACCGGGATCGCTGCCGTTTTCACCCGCAATGCCTTTTGTGCGGCACCTGTGATCGTTGCCAGAAGGCATTTGGGGATGGAGCCGGTAGGATGGGCAGAGCAAAACGATACCCAACAATCCAGCATGGACGCTCCCTTCGGAGAACCTCGATGGCTGGTAATCAATGCGGGCAATGCCAATGCCGGCACCGGATCCCAGGGACTGGAGGATTCCCTGACCAGCTGCCGTGTGATGGCTGAATTGACCGGCTGCCGACCGGAGCAGGTGCTGCCTTTTTCCACCGGGGTCATCGGTGAACCGTTGCCGGTGGAAAAGCTCGCTGCTGCCTTCCCCGCTGCGCTGCAAACTCTTACCGAACAGGGCTGGCAACAGGCCGCCCGTGCCATCATGACCACCGATACCCGGCCCAAGGGGGCGGTGGCCTATTGTATGATCGACGGCCGGCCGGTCACGGTGGCCGGCATCGCCAAGGGGGCGGGTATGATTGCTCCCAACATGGCCACCATGCTGGCCTTCGTTGGTACGGACGCCGGGGTTGATCCCACCGTCCTGCAGCAGCTGCTTGGCGCCGCGGTGGACGATAGCTTCAATGCCATCACCGTCGATGGTGACACCTCCACCAACGATGCCTGCGTGCTGATGGCCACAGGGAAGGCCGGCAATACCCTGTTGGATGAATCCCACCCGCAGCTCCAGGATTTCCGGCAGGCAGTCTCCAGTGTCTGCAGCCAATTGGCCGAAGCCATTGTCAGCGATGGCGAGGGCGCCACCCGCCTGATCCGGATTCAGGTGGAAGAAGCCGGGGACCTCGATGAAGCTCGTCAGGTGGGCCTCACCGTGGCCAACTCTCCCCTGGTCAAGACCGCCTTTTTCGCCGGTGACCCCAACTGGGGGCGTATCCTGGCGGCGGTCGGACGTGCCGGTTGCAGGGATCTGGAAATCGAGCGGGTGCGTATCTGGTTGGACGAGGTCAACATCGTTGCCCATGGCGGCCGGGCTTTAGACTACACGGAGGAGGCCGGGCAAAAAGTCATGGCGCGGGAGGAGGTCACCGTCCGTATCGCCTTGGGACGAGGGGAGGCCACCGCGAAGATTCTGACCTGTGACCTGTCCTACGAATATGTCCGCATCAACGCCGAATATCGGACCTGAGTTCATCCGTGTCGCCGTCGGCATGGTACGCAACCAAGCTGGCGAGATTCTCATCACCCGGCGCCCTGCTCATGTTCACCAGGGAGGCTTGTGGGAGTTTCCAGGAGGTAAGTGCGAGGCTGGGGAGACGGCCCAGATGGCCTTGCGGCGTGAGCTTTGGGAGGAGCTTGGGATACGCGTGGTGTCGGCTTCCCCTCTGATTCACGTTCGTCATCGTTATCCCGATCGTAGCGTGTCGCTGGAAGTGTTCGAGGTGAATGCCTTCCACGGCCACCCTCACGGACGGGAGGATCAACCGCTCATCTGGGTAAGGCCCGAATATCTGCACTTATACCCCTTTCCAGCGGCAGATCGCCCGATCCTGAACACACTCACATTGCCACCTTGGTATGCGGTACTGGAGGGATGGGTCACCTGCGAGCGTTACAGGGAGCGATTCCACGCTTTGCTCGATCGTGGAATCAAGTTGATCTACTGGCGCGCTCGTGATCTTCCTCATTTAGACTATCAAAGGCTGACCGAAGATTTTTTGTCAGCAGCCGAGTCCACTGGAGTCTGTTTGATGATTCGAAGTGATTCGTGCAGTTCATCTACGCGCAGTGTTGCCGGTCTGCATCTTAATGGTATTCAACTGCAAAGCTTGCACAAGCGGCCCCAAGGATGGCGTCGGGTGGCCGCTGCCTGTCATTGCCCCGAGGATCTGCAGAGGGCTGAGTCGATGGGGCTGGATTTCGCGGTACTTTCACCTGTGTTGCCCACCCCAACTCATTCGGATACCACTCCTCTTGGCTGGAACACGACCACCGAATGGTTGTCCCGAGTAGTCACTATTCCGGTCTATGTGATGGGGGGATTAAGACGAGAAGACCTGGAATCTGCGCAAAATTGTGGCGCCCACGGAATTGCCGGTATCCGGCTGTTCGTTGAATAGTCAATTTTCGACTATCTTTCCTGATAGGGGATCTTTTTATCTACGGCCTTCTTTATCTATGCTGAAACGGTTTCTCAAGACTACCTCTTCCGTGGGGAGCGGAAGTAGAACCAAACCCTCCTTGACGTATGCACCACGGCCGGTGACAGTATCGGAACTACGGCAATTAATCCCGTTGCGCAACCTGGCTGATGAAGAGCTTGATGCCTTTGCTCTGACCCAGCAGGTGGAAACCTATGGTTCGGGATCCATCCTGTTCGAGAGCGGGGATAAGGAAGAATGTGTCTTGTTTCTGCTCGCTGGCTCGGTGACCATGAAAGTCAACGAAGATCAGAGTTATCAGGTCCAGGCCGGGACTGCCAAGGCGCGCTTCCCTTTGTCCCATTCGGAATCGCACCAGGCCACCGCAATCACTAACACCGATGTGGAGGTGCTAAGGGTTCCAGTAGCAGTCATGCACAAGAATTTCGAGGGACGGTTGAAGGAAGACTGGATATTGAATCCGGACAGCTGGGAAGTTCCCTCCAGGTTGCGGAATTCGCCCTTGTTTCAGACCTTCTGCCAGTATTTTGTCAATGAAAAATTACAGCTCCCTACTCTGCCCGATATCGCCATGCGGCTTCGACATGCCATTGAGAAGGACGATATCGGAGTGGCTGAGGCGGCCAAAATCGTTGAGTTGGATGCCACCATTGCCACTAAGCTGATACGCATTGGCAACAGTCCTCTATACATGACAAATTCACCGGCTCGCAGCTGTCTCGATGCGATCAACCGGTTGGGCCTGAAAGCCACTTGCAATCTGGTGATGACGTTATGTTTGAAGGATGTTTTCAAATCCAGGGACAAACTGCTGAACCAGAAGATGCATGCACTGTGGCGTGAGAGTCTGCAGGTGGCCTCATTAGCCTATGTGCTCGCCAAAGACAATCAATGGCCTGATCCCGAGGCAGCGCTGCTGATGGGACTGATCAGTAAGATTGGAACCGTTCCATTCCTGGCCTTTGTGAGTGAATTTCCCAAAGAACACTACAGTCCAGAGGACATCGATGCTGTTTTGGAGGCCATAAGGGGGCCAGCGAGCTGCTATGTTCTAAGAAGATGGAATTTCCCCGAAGAGTTGGTGAAGATCCCACTTGTCGCGGAGATGTGGCATTATGACAGTGGTCCGCAATTATGTCTGAGCGACATTGTGACGCTGTCGAAACTGCACCGTTACCTGGAAACAGGCAGGATGAGTGAGTTGCCGGCCATCAACTCCATCCCCGCCTGTGGAAAGTTGCGCGATAGCAGTCTGTCGCCGGAATATTCACTGAAAGTGCTGCACGAGGCCAAGGACCAGGTTCAGGAGATGCTGGCGCCTTTACGTTAGAACGACAAGGTTTTCGGTATTGGGTGTCGGGTGTGCCGGTACTCGGTGAGAATCTTGCGAACATAGCGCTGGGTTTCCTTGTAGGGGGGGATGCCATGGTGCCTCTTCACGGCATCCTCCCCGGCATTGTAGGCGGCCAGCGCCAGGCTGACATTGCCACGGAAATGGCGCAGCAGCCAGCGCAGATAGAGAATTCCACCGATCATGTTTTCCACCGGATGCAGGCGGTTGACTGAAAAACGTTTGGCGGTGGTGGCCATCAATTGCATCAAACCATAAGCATGTGCAGGGGAGTGGGCCGCCGGATTGAAATTGGACTCGGTCTTGATGACCGCCATCACCAGTCGGGGATCCACACCAAGCTCTGTGCCCAGCAATTTAGCCCAGGCCCGGATGTGGGCACGGGTCATTTTTCTGGGGTCCTGAATGATGGGACAATTTTGATCCTCCCGACTGGGAATGCTGCCGAATCGCTTGACCATTCTCAATGCATAGCGCTCGCGCCGCGCTGCGGCGTGGTGGAACCACCCCATGGCTAGTTTCAGATCCCGTGGAACGCCCCGGCCGTTGAAGTACATCCAGCCGAGCTGATACATGGCGATCCGGTCCCCCAGGGCCGATGCCAGGCAGTACAGTCGGTAAGCCTTGGCATCATTCCGGACACCTTCGATAGTGTGTTGATAGTTTAAAGCGCTCTGCCGAAGTTTGGCGGCCGATAAGTAGGGCTCGGCTGAGGTTGTCATGGAAAGAAGCGAAAGGATCCAAAAGCAAAAGCCGATTTTCAGCCACATACGGATAGCTCCTTGCAGGGATGACAATATACAGTAGCAATTTTTAGACCATGCAACGGAATCTTTGGCTTCGGGCTGAAGAAAGGCGTGTCAATGTAAAAAAAACTGACACTTGATTTTTTTGTTCATGGACTCATAAAGAATAGATCAGAAGATCTTCCAGAAGATCTGCAATGATTGGTCGCTGGCGTTCCAAGCGTAATCGATCAGCCATCAGGATGCTTTTGAGGTCGGTCAGGGCATGGTCAAATTCGTCATTGACCACCAGATAGTCGTATTCATCGAAGTGGGAGATTTCGCTATGGGCATCGCGCATCCGTCTGGCGATGGTTTCCTCGCTGTCCTGGCCGCGCGATCGCAACCTCTGTTCCAGAACTTCCCTGGAAGGAGGAAGAATAAAAATTGAGCGGCTGTCGGACATTTTGACACGGACCTGACGCGCCCCCTGCCAGTCTATCTCGAGAATGACATCCAGGCCCCTTGCCAGATTTTCAATGACCTTTTGGCGGGAGGTACCGTAATAATGATCGAACACTTGGGCGTGTTCCAGGAAAGCCTCCTGAGCCAACAGTTTTTCAAACTTTTCCCGGGAGATGAAGAAATAATCCTCGCCATCGATTTCTCCAGGGCGTTTGGGACGGGTGGTGTGGGAAACGGAGATCACCACATCGTCCACTTCCGCTCTGAGGCGTTTCAACAGGCTGGTCTTGCCGGCACCGGAAGGCGCTGAGACGATGTATAAAGTACCTCTGGTCTGATTCATTCTATGTTCTGGACCTGTTCTCGGATTTGTTCAATCAGCACCTTCATTTCGATGGAGCATTGGGTCAATGCGGTGGAAGCCGCCTTGGCTGCCAGAGTATTGGCTTCGCGGTTCATTTCCTGGCACAGAAAATCCAGCTTGCGACCGACGGGCTGGTCCGATTTCAGCAGGCGGTCCATTTCGGACAGATGGGCTTCAAGGCGGTCCAGTTCTTCAGCCACATCCAGCTTCTGCGCCAGATAGACCAGTTCCTGTTCAAGACGGTTGGGATCGGGCTCGGCACTGACTTCCTGTATTTTGCAGGTGATCTTGAGACGCAGGGATTCCAGTGCCTCGGGCAGTAATTTACCTGCCTGCCTGACCTGTTCCTCCAGGAGTTGGCAGCGCTGATGGATCAATGTCGCCAGTTTCTCTCCTTCCCTTGCACGCGCTTCGGCCAGTTTTTCACACGCAATTTTGAACCCCTCGAGTGCGACATTGGCCAAAGCCTCCTTGTCATCCTCAGGCTCTTGCAGCACTCCTGGCCAGCGTGCGATCTCCAGAGGAGAAATAGGGGCCGCGTTGAGGAGCATGGGTGAGATTTCCTGTAAGGCCATGATCACCGCACGAACCAATGGACGGTTGAGCGCGAACTCGAAACGGGCATCCTCCGAAGGTTCCAGTCTGAGGATGCATTCCACCTTGCCACGCCGTAGCAGCCCGCCCGTCTGGTGACGGATTTCCGGTTCCAGGAAACGCAGATTTTCCGGTAGCCGTAGAATCAGATCGAGATAGCGGGAATTCACCGAACGGATTTCCCAGCGTAGGTTATAGTGGCCTGATCTGGCTTCATGGTCGGCGTATGCCGTCATGCTGAAAATCATGCTTCAATTCCAACTATGCTTTCCATAGAAGAATGGTAAGCGCAATTGATCAACGATAAAACCCCATGTCCAATGATAACATTCAAGAGCGCCCTTTCGATCATCTCCCGACCGGGACGGTCATAGATCGCTACATCATTGAACGGCCGCTGGCGGACGGTGGGTTTAGCGCTGTCTATTTGGCACGCCAGTTGTCCGATCAGGTTCAGGTGGCGATCAAGGAATATCTGCCACGCAAACTCTCATACCGCAATTGGAATGGACAAGTGGTGCCCCATAACGATAAAACCCGGAGCGCTTTTCTGCGCGGGCGGAAGTTTTTCGTCGAAGAAGCCAGAATGTTGGCGACCTTGAAGCACCCGAACATCGTTGATGTGACCGGTTTCTTCCATGCCAATTCCACTGTCTATATGGTGATGACCTATGACTATGGAAAGAACCTGAGATGGTATCTCAAAAACCAACCGCTTCGGTTGGACGGGACTTTTTTGCAGCACTTGGCCAACCGGCTCCTGGATGCGCTGGAGGCGATCCACAATCACGGCTTCCTGCATCTGGACCTGAAACCCGAGAACATTCTGATTCGTCCCGGCAACGCCCCCCTGTTGCTGGATTTCGGAGCGGCGCAACCACTTACCTGCCCAACGGACTGGCGCCGTCCCAGCAAGGTACGGACTCCTGGTTTTTCGCCTCCGGAACAGTACCAGCAAAAGCTGCCTATTGGTCCCTGGAGCGACCTGTACGCCTTGGGAGCCACCCTTTGGACCTGTCTGGACCGACGGCCCCCACCCACGGTCCCGAAACGTTTCGAGCATGATACGCTTAAATCCGCAGTGCGGCTGTTCCGTGATCTGGCCCCTGCGACTTTGCTGAAAGCCATCGACCGGGCCTTGAATCTGGACCCTGTGAAACGCCCGCAAACGGTGACAGAATTCAGAGAAATACTCGAACGAAAGGATATCCACCCATGAGAATCTTTGGATCGTTCCTGTTTTCCTTGTCCCTGGTTGCCTGCCTGAACGGCGACTTGAGGTTCTATGTCCGTTTCCACGATATTGATGGCCTCGATTCAGGGGCTCCTGCGCTGATTGCAGATCACCAGGTTGGAGAGGTGGAACACGTCACCCGGTTGGACGATGGCAGTTGGAAGGTGGCGGTGCGGATTGATCAATCCTATCGCGGGCAGGTCACCACAAGCTCTCGTTTCACCCTGGAGCCGGATCCGGCTCGCGGAGATCGATACCGTCTGCGGATTTATCCGGATCCCCGGGGGGAACCAGTCAAGGATGGGCAGGTGGTTGAGGGCAGCGAGCCGGTTTCACGGTTTTTGCGTCCCCTGATCCAGGGGCTGGACAAAGGCCTGGAAGATCTCGAGCAGCAACTGGAATTGTTCAATCGGGAACTGGAACAGTTGCCCCAGTCTCCCGAGTATCAGGAATTGCAGCGTCGCATGGAAGAGTTGGGGCGGCAGATGCGTGAGGCCGAAAAGACGCTGCAGTATCAGACTTTGCCGAAGTTACAACAGGAAATGGAACGCCTGCAGCGGGAGCTGGAGAAGATCCATCCCGACCGTCCAAAAGAAGCACCGAAGTCAGATACCCTTTCTTTATGATCTAAGGTTGCACAATGAACAAAATCTCGACCGTGAGCCAAGCGAGCAATATGGTGGCAAAGATCAGATGCATCATGATTCGTACCGGAATTCCGGCCGGCGCTTCCTGGGTGTAAGGGACGAAGTAATCCACCACCCCCAGCAGCTTTTCGCAGGCGAGAATGCGTTTACACTTGAGGTCATAGAACAATTGGGTACGGTGATCCAGTATCCAGAACAGAATCGTCAGGATGACGCCAAACACAGCGATGAAGATGTGGTAAGGATGCAGCTCCGTGATAGCGAAGGTAGCTGAACCGACAATGGCATTGATGCCGACGAAAATAGCGAACCGCAAATAGCGCAGGGAAAGATAGGTGCGAGCATTGATGCAGGCCTGGCGGTAGAGTTCCAACAGAACTTCGACGTCTATTTCGTCCAGATGATGTTGGTGAACGGTCATGGATCCCCCCGGATTTGTTATTGTGAGATTTGAAAAGATTGTTTTCCTGCCAATTTTTTCAAGATGCCTTGTCGGTTCCTTGACGGTGCCCGGGGATTTTACCTCTTTTCGCTCTTCTTCCGAAATCCGTTCCAGCTCCGACGGTTGATGACGTAACCGGTCACTGGTGCTGAAAAAGGTATCAGGAGCATACCCGGCAGCCACATGACCTGACGGGGGTGGCGCATTGAGTGGATGCCTATCACCATCCCTATATGGCCTGCTCTGGGACTGTCCCGGTAGGTTCCCAGCAAGCGGTCCCACCAGGGAAGATTGAAACCGAAATTGCTATTGGCTTCGTCATCTTCCACGGAATGGTGGACCCGGTGCATGTCCGGCGTCACCACCAGCCACCTGAGTACCCTGTCGATGCGCTTTGGCAGGCTCACGTTGCCGTGATTGAACATGGCGGTGGCGTTGAGCAGGATTTCGAACAGGATGACCGCCACCACGGGCGAACCGAGAACCAGGATGGCGGCCGCCTTGATACCCAATGAGATCAGGATTTCCAGAGGATGAAAACGGAGCCCGGTGGTGACGTCGAAGTCCGGATCGGCATGATGCACCCGGTGCAGTCGCCACAAGGCCGGCACTGCATGGAACATCACGTGTTGCAAGTAAATGACCAGATCGAGGGCTGCCACGGATGCCAACACGCTCCAGGAAAATGACGGTTGATACCAATTGAGGATACCCCAGCCGCGGCCACCGGCAAACGCCGCCACACCGACTGCCGCGGTGGGGAAAAATGCCCGCACCACCAGGTTGTTGAGCATGACCAGGGAGAGATTGTTGAACCAGCGCAGGGGTTTCGACAGCTGGTATTTTCTTCGTGGAGCCAGAGTCTCCCACAGCGCCATCAACCCCAGTACGGTGAAAGTGAAGCCCATCCGTAGGGGGAGTTCATGGGTTAGAATCCATTGTTCCAGTGCTTGCATCGAGAGTGTCTCCTGATACGGTATATCTGGTAAGTCTTTGGAAATCAAGATGGATTTCGCTACACGTTGATCATCCTACAAGATCACGGTAACGCCCATGAAACCCTTTTTCACCCCGACGCATGAAAGAACCACGCAGGGAGCA
>CAYUPV010000053.1:0-15313 GCA_964445885.1 uncultured Methylococcales bacterium | reverse complement strand
GGATAGAGTAATAATCGGCCGGATTTGGGCAATTGGGTGTTAAATTTGGGTTAACTCGAATATTGCACAGTCAGGCTTGGGTCTTCATATAATCCGTTGATGTAAAATTAAAAAAAGTTGGTAAAAGCAATGAATAACTTCATCTTACTTGTTAAATCTTGCGTATGGTGCGCTGCGATTGCTATGTTTTTGCTTTCCAGCCCCGCCTGGCCACATGGCTTTGCGGGCAAGCGATTTTTTCCTTCAACGTTGGCGACTGATGATCCATTCGTCAACGATGAATTGACCTTTCTCGGCAGCCATATCAAGGAGCCGGGAGACGGTGAGGAACCCGATGTCTTGGCTACGGAGATCGAGGCCGAATATACCAAGACCATCACCCCCCACTTTGGCCTCAATCTGGGTGGTGTATACCGTGTCCTCGACCCACAAAGCAAGGGGAATACCCGGTCGGGTTTCGGCAACTTCGAGGTGGGAGTGAAATATCAGTTTTTCACCAGCGCGCGTCACGAAATGCTGATGTCGCTCGGGTTCAACGCCGAGGTCGGTGACACCGGGGACCGGGGAGTAGAGGCGGACCGATTCTCAACGCTGTCACCGGCTTTTTTCTTTGGCAAGGGTATGGGAGATCTGCCCGCCACGCTGAATTATCTTCGCCCCTTCGCGATCACCGGTCTGGTGGGTGCAGGCATCCCCACCCAGCATCGTAACCTGGTCGACGGTGAACAACAGCACAATCCCACCAACTTGAACTGGGGCTTTGCCTTGGAGTACTCTCTCCCTTATCTGCAGTCTTTCGTCCGCGACATCGGTTTGGGTAAGCCTTTCAACCGTCTGCTTCCAGTGGTGGAGTTCGCAGCCACCACCTGCCTGGACCAGGGATGCGGAAGCAGCACCTCAGGGATAGTCAGTCCGGGCATCATCTGGCTTGGCCGGTACATGCAGGCCGGCGTGGAGGCCCAGATTCCGATCAATAAAAGAAGTGGCAACAACGTCGGCGTGTTCTTCCAGATACATTTCTTTATCGATGATCTCTTTCCCAATACACTTGGGCGTCCCCTTTTCGGAAATAAATTATGAAGAACTTGTCTTTCCCCTTGCGTTTCCGGATCGCACTGGCCGCGCTCCTTGTGGGTTGCTGGCTGTCGGCTGCCAACGCCCATGCCTTTCTCGATCATGCCAGTCCGAAGCCTGGTGCCGTACTGAATACGCCACCAGGGCAGATAGTGCTGATTTATGACCGCGGTATAGAGCCTGCTTTCAGCTGGGTGCGTCTTGAAAACGCCGAAAGCGACCAACTCATCGGAACCGAAAAGGCCAAGGCGGATCCGGAGGATGCGAGCAAGCTGACCCTGTCCATCCCGGAACTGCCCCCGGGGACCTACCGCGTGTCCTGGAGTGTGGTTGCCCGGGACGGGCACCGGACGGAAGGCGATTACACTTTCACCGTTCGTTGACGTTAGCGACGCATGTTACATGGATTCTTAGTTCTGTTGACCTTGATCCAATTTTTTGCGTTGTTTACGCTGGTCGGAGCCCTCGTGTGCCGGATCGGTCTGATCCCGGCAAACACCACTCCACCCACCACCCCTGCCAAGCTCAGTGCGGTGATCGGGATTTCTCTGGTGTTGTTGGCACTCAGCGCGGGGCTGCTTCTGGCTGTGCGTTCACTCATGATGAGTGGATTGCCCCCCTCCCAACTGGGCACCGTCATGCCTCAGGTGCTGCAGCAGACCCATTTTGGCAGGATGTGGCTGATCCGCGGCGCCTCGATTCTGGCCCTGGGGATAGGCTGGATGCTGTCAAGTGTCATGGAAGGGAAGTGGATCGCTGCTGGCATGCTGGCCGTGGCAGCAGTGGTGGCCTGGACCCTGAGTGCTGTCGGCCACGCTGCGGGAGCGCGCGATTTCAGCCTGATGGAATGGGTCGATTGGGCCCATATCATGGCTGGCGCGTTGTGGGCTGGCAGCCTGTTCGCAGTTCTGCCCGCCCTCTGGCCGCTGCGTGACCTCTCTAATCAGCGCCCACTTCTATCCACCACCGCGCGGCGCCTTTCTCACTTGGCCACCGCTGCATTCCTTGCCGTACTGG
Source organism: uncultured Methylococcales bacterium (assembly GCA_964445885.1). Classification (GTDB taxonomy): domain Bacteria; phylum Pseudomonadota; class Gammaproteobacteria; order Methylococcales; family Methylothermaceae; genus Methylohalobius. The sequence goes on along the minus strand of CAYUPV010000053.1, from coordinate 13,222 downwards.
CAAGTGGAGTTGGCAACATGATGCACCAAATGAATGCCGTCGATGATCTCGTCACCAGCGATTATGGCCAGCTACTCCTGATCAAACTGGCACTGGTACTGGTCATCCTGATGATCGCCGCCGTCAATCGCTTCCATTTCCTGCCGGCAATGGGAACGTCCACCCCCGCTCCAGCCGCCTCCCGCAGGTTCCTGATTCTGCTGGCTGTGGAAGCGGCTTTCATGGCCATCGTACTCACCTGCAGCGCTATCCTCAGACAAGGACCACCGCCTCCACATCAGCCGGCTCCAGAGGTCAAAGATACAGCCCCAGGCTTGCTGATGGTCTCTCCTCTCGTGTTGGCGAAATCTGGGTGTTGCAAGCAGAACAACCGGGGGGTTCGGCTTCTTCCGGCACGGCGGGTTCGATACACCCCGGTGCTTGGCCAGCGAACGTCAGTCATGACACATCCTCTTTTGGTGCCACCCCTTGCACCTCCTCGCTGATCAGATCCCGGTATTGACTGAAGTTGTCGTTGAAACGCTGTGCCAGTGCCCGCGCCTGCTTGTCATAAGCTCGGATATCCTGCCAGGTTTCCCTGGGATCGAGGATTTCCTCCGGCACACCGGGGCACAGCAGGGGCCTGGCAAGGCCGAATACGGGATCGGTTTCAGTGGGAATATTGATGAGTTTTCCATCCAGTATGGCGTCAACCATCGCTCGGGTGTATCTGAGCGGAATGCGTTTTCCCGAGCCGCAGGGACCGCCCGTCCAACCGGTGTTCACCAGCCACACGTCCGTTTTGTGCGCGGTCAGTTTCGTTCCCAGAAGCTCGGCGTAACAGGCAGGATGCAGCGGCAGAAAAGGCGCGCCGAAGCAGGGACTGAAGATCGGTTTGGGCTCGGTGATGCCTTCCTCGGTGCCTGCCACCTGGGCGGTATAACCGCTGATGAAATAGTACATGGCCTGTGCCGGGCTCAGCTTGGACACCGGCGGCAGGATGCCGAAGGCATCACAGGTCAGGAACAGAATGTTCCGCGGATGACCGCCGCGCCCGCGTAAAGTGGCATTGGGGATCTGATGGATGGGGTAAGAGGCGCGGGTGTTTTCGGTGATGGATTTGTCTGACAAGTCCACATCCCGGGTGAACTCGTCGAAACCCACATTCTCCAGGATGGTGCTGAAGGTCTCAGTGGTGCAGTAGATCTCCGGCTCATCTTCCCGGGAGAGCCAAATGACCTTGGCATAACAGCCGCCCTCGAAATTGAAGACACCATGGTCACTCCAGCCGTGTTCGTCGTCCCCGATCAGGGTGCGGTGACTGTCCGCAGACAGGGTCGTCTTGCCGGTCCCGGAGAGACCAAAGAAAATGGCGGTGTTGCCATCGGGACCGATATTGGCGGCAGAATGCATGGGCAGAACATTCTTTGGAGGCAACAGGTAGTTCATCACCGAGAAAATGGATTTCTTGATCTCGCCGGCATACTGGGTACCACCGATGAGTACCATTTTCCTGGCAAAGTTGATGACGATGAAGGTCTCCGACTGAGTGCCGTCGATCTCTGGGTCGGCGAGGAAGGAGGGGATCTGTAGCACCACGAATTCCGGACGGTGACTGCGTCTTTCCTCCGGTCTCGCCTTGAGAAACATGTTGCGGGCGAAATGGTTGTGCCAGGCGTTCTCGGTGACAATGCGGATCGGCAGCCGGTATTTTGGGTCGGCGCCGGCGAAGCAGTCCTGCACATAGACATCCTTGCCGGTCAGATAAGCACACATCTTCTGGTGCAGCAGTTCGAATTTTTCCACCGGGAAAGGGCGGTTGATCTTGCCCCACCAAATCTCTTGTTTGCTCTCCGGCTCCTCGACGATGTATTTGTCGCGAGCCGCCCGACCAGTGTGCTTGCCTGTCCGGACCACCAGAGGTCCGTGTTTCGACAGCCAGCCCTCGCGGCGCTGGATTGCATGCTCATAGAGCTGGGCCGTGGGCAGGGTCCAATAAACGTGGCCCAGGTTCTTGAGTCCGTGGTTCTCCAGACCGAAATCGGTCCGGCAAGGATCGCCTATGTGCTCCATGGTTGCTTTCCTCGAATCTGGATGAATTGGGGAGTATGCAAAACCTCTGTCATTTCAACCGAAGTGCGAAATCCATGTTTCGACGACATGAGAAATTTTACTTCATGCGCCCCGGCTTTGGACCGAGCTTAAGCTTTCTCGCACGGCCTCTTGCTGTGCTCCAGGCAAGGCCCGAAATGACATGGGGCTGGATACGCTAAATACATGCGCTCTGTTGTAGTCATGTCCTGTGGGTAAAAGCATACCGAATCAGCCAGAAAAAAGCCCATGAAAATGGTAAGGACTTATTTTGCTTTTGCAGCACGATCAAGACAGCGGAACTATTCTTTGCCCAGAAGCCATTTTTTCAAATAGATTCAGTCATTGAAATGACACTGCCAGACGATCCGACAGTAAAATTGTCCTGTCCATCGGCCACGGCGTCCACCAAATTAAAGATTTCTCACAAGTCCCCTCGCTTTGCTCGGGGCAGGGCTCGAAATGACAATGAATGAATGACTTTTCGGATGATTCCTGATTCTAAACTATAAAACCAACTCACAGGAGACTCAAATGGCAGCCGAAACGAGCAAAACACCAGCCTCTTCCCGCCTGATCGAAAAGGCGGTGGTCAATAGTGTCCAATTGACGCGCTACGCGGTCAAGGGGAAAAAAGTGGACAAGAATAATCCGGTACTCACCACCCATGGACTCGTGGCTTTCATCAACAAGGGTGTTTCCACCTGGAAGCTTGACCATTCACAGGAACTGACAGTTACCTCGGTACAGACGAGCACCCCTTATGCGGCCGTAACTGCAGAATGGCTCGACACCCAGCAGGCCCTGGAAAGAGGGGTTAAGGTGGTCCACGGAGGTTCAGCCAACAGTTTTGGCGGCATGGGTACTTTGCTGGTACCAGATGATTTCAGGATCTCAGCCGTGTTGGCTGACAGAGACAACGTTAAGCACTATGGGCTACAACTGATTGACAATCACAGTGAATTCACTATTTCTTCATCCTGTTACGAGATCGCATTGATGCGCTATACCTACAGTAAAAAGTATCGGAGTGATTTTCTCATGCAATGTCATGGTGGCGGCGGCATCTTTGTCGAAACCCATGATTTTCCCCATGTACATATCCCTCTTTCCGGAAACTGTGGAGGCTATATCGTCCTTGGCAAGAAGATCGCTGAACACAAATACCATTTCACGGCTTATCAGATCCCGTATGGACAGGCCCTTTACACACCTTCCAACACCATTCATGGCGATGGCACGCTTGTTGGTGAATATGCCATTACCGTTGCCGATTCCGCCTACTGTCCTGCCAACACGGTTCTCATGTATAGTAAAGCAACTTTGGCCATGGCCAGGGAGGTCGTCCCCCAATGGAATGATTGATCCAGTTTCCGTTCCAGGAGCTGAGAAATGTTAGAGAAAGACGATGATATGTACAAAACCTTACTGGAGTCGACCAAGGCCATTCCTTGGGCTATCGACTGGGCAACCAAAGAATTTGCCTACATCGGTCCGCAGATCAAAGAACTGCTAGGATGGCCTCCTGATAGCTGGAAGAGCGCGCAGGACTGGATAGACAGAATTCATCCTGACTTCCAGGAATCGGTGGTGAGTTTCTGTGTGTCACAGTCCGAGAATGGCCTCGACCATGAGGCGGATTATCCCGCACTCACAAAAAACGGGGACTACGTCTGGATCCGTGATGTCGTCCACGTGATCCGCGAAAATGGCGTCACCACAAAACTTATCGGCTTCATGTTCGACATATCGGAGCGAAAGAAGCTGGAGAGCCAGCTCGTAGAGGCCAACAGAAAACTTGAGCGGATTTCCATGCAGGATGGGCTCACCGGTATTGCGAACCGGCGTATGTATGACACCACACTGAACAAGGAATGGTCACGTGCCCGGCGAAACGGCGCCCCCATCTCATTGCTTATCATCGATATCGACCATTTCAAGGCATACAATGACCATTACGGACATTTCGAAGGTGACCGTTGCCTTCAGAAGATTGCCGAAACCCTACATGGTATCGCCTCGCGTCCCACGGATCGCTGCGCCCGCTACGGCGGCGAAGAATTCGTGATCCTGCTACCTGACACCAACCGGGAGGATGCAGTTAGAATCGCCGAAAGGGTACGGCAGACCATTCGGGAACTGGGCATTCCCCACGAAGCCTCCGCTGTCGACGATGTGGTCACCGTCAGCGTGGGTGTAAGTACCATGATCCCCGAAAAAGACATGGCCTCCTCCGAGCCGTTCCAAAGGGCTGACAAGATGCTCTACCTGGCAAAACAAGACCAACGGAATTGCGTGAAATGCGCTTGAGGGTACAGATCGGATAACTATCGTTAGTGCTGCATGTAAGCCGACGGAACAATCAGTTACCGATCACCGTGTAGCCGTACGCATACATTCTGGATCGGTGGCAGGAGGTGCTCGAGCTGGTTCAACAACGGAGCAATTGTCGATCTTGTGGACAACTTAATTGATGCTCGGTGTCCAAGGGACCATGAACGACACAATTGATCGTACAGATTTGCTCCCGACGCTCGATTCTCGGGTCGTCGAGGAGTCCGTCTCCCGGGGTATCGAACGCTATATCGAATCCCGCAGGGCCAAAGTGCCCGAATTCGTGGATAAATATTTCTCGGTTTACGGCGCGCTGAAGCTACATCAAAAGGCACTGGGAAGGGACCTTTACCGGGCACCGCTGAATGTCGTTTGGTCGATTCCTTCGCTGGCAGCCCAGGGGTTGGCGGGACTTTGCCGCAAGTTGGGAGTCGAGGGCACGGCAAACAAGCTGGAGAAACTGCCAAAAGGCTTCGAGACCGATGTCCAGCGCGAAGTCAAATGGCTGATCTACACCGAATTGCTGGAGCTTCCTTATCAAGACGGAAGACGCGAATCACACAAGGATGCTCTACTGGCCGAGATTCTGTCAGACCCCACACTGATGGAAGTCTGCGAACGCTATCTGGAGGTCATCCGCAGCAAAGTCGATACGCCTGGTTTCAAGACCGCACTGGAGCATAACCTGAGCCAGCTGGCACTGGCAAGGACTGCCGCCGCGGATCTGGCCACCAGTATCGTCACTCTTGCCACGGGCTATGCTGCATTCCACCAGGCCACACCAGGGGCTGTGGCCGGTGGCGGCGCCTTGGCCGGTGTGATCGCCCATCACATGGCGGTGTCCGGCTTCTGGCTCGGCCCCACCTTGGGGGCCTGGTATTACTCAGTGTTTCCGGTATCGGTCTCGACCGGTTTGATCGTAGCCTCCACCGGGGCGGTCATGGCTGCTCTGGCGCTGGTTTCCACCCTGGCCGGCGTGGTCACCGATCCGCTGCTGGCGATTACCGGTGTCCATCGAAGGAGACTGGAAAAATTCATCGACAGACTGGGGAATGAATTGCGTGGTCAGGGTGAGAGCAGACTTCAAATCCACGATCAGTATCTTGCCAGAGTATTCGACCTGCTCGATCTGTTGAAGACTGCCGCAACCGTGGCACGGTAATCTAGAAGTCGGGCAGAAGAATCAACATTGACATAGAGTTATGTATCGCTTCCCCGAAATACCCTTGGCAAAATTTAGGAAGGAATTTTTTGCTCAAACCATTAGTCCCACCTTTTGCCTACATATAAGAGAGGAGGAGACCTATGAAAACCCTGACCTTTGCATCCTTCACCCTGCTGCTTGCCTTGAGTCTTGCCCCTTCCGTCCAGGCGGATATCACTCATCACACGGCTCTGGCGCTCGAGCACGCTGGGGCGGCCGTCGCACACGCTGAAGACGGTCAACTGCCAATGGCCCTCAAGGACGCTCAAGAATCCTTGGAGCATGCCCAGGCTTCGGTAAAGGCCCACGAGCAGGCCCACGAGCACATGGCCAAGGCAATCGACCATCTCCAGATGGCCGTCGAGAAAGGGAAGACCGGGGATGTCCCCGCCATCAAAGAGCATACCCACCGCGCCATGGAGCATATCCATTCCGCCCATGCTTTCGTTGGAGACATGTATGCCATGCGGGCACTGAGCCAGGCGGCGATGGCCTGGGCTCACAGTGAGGACGGTAACGCCAGACAGGTCACCAGCGATGCTGAAGAAGCCTTGGAATACGCGCGCCAATCAGCCAAATTGCACAACAAGATCCACGATCATATGGCCAAAGTGGTCGAGCATTTGCAAAAAGCAGTGACGGCCCTTCAGGCCAATGACGGTAATGCTGGCCGTGAACATGCTCACCGTGCCTTGGAGCATTTGGAGTTGGCCTCCAGCGTGGCCCGGTCAAGGGCGGGCGTGATGCATGCCATGCTTGCCCTGGAACATAGCGGGGCGGCAAAGGCTCATTGGATGGCCGGTAAAACGGACTTGGCCACAAGCCATGCCAAAGAAGCTCTGGAACATCTCAAGGCCTCCATCAAGGCCCACGAGGATGCCCACGCTCACATGCTCAAGGCCGCTGACCATGTCGAATTATCGCTGAAGAAACCCGTGGACAAAGGAATGGCTGTAGAGCATTTAAGTAACGCGATCCATCATATCGAGACTGCTCATCAATGATCCCTTCAAGAGGGCATGGATGCCCTCAACCTTATCCTGCAGAAATCTTCCAAACCCCGCCTTTCACAGGCCGTGATACACTTTACAAACAATCATTGGAATTTCAGGACTCAAGTGAGTAAGGCTTTTCTGTGCATGCTGGCAATTTGGTTCACTTCACAACCGATGGCGGCGGAAGTGGAATCGCGTTTTGTTCTTGCTGCTGAAACGAGACAGGCGGCTGAGCCATTACCTGAAGCCAAAGCCAGCGGGCCTGAACAGAACTGTATCCATCATTGCCAACAGTGTACTTCGGCATCCGCTTCCTGTTTTTATAGCAGTTGTGGTGGGGCGGTGTTACTTGCACCGCAGCTTGTCCTGCCAGAATCTGGATTTTCTGGTTACATTTCCAGTTTTTCTTCTGAATCCTTTCATAGCGTAATCTCCTCCCCTCCGGGAAAACCTCCCCGAACCTTCGCTTGATGACCACACCGGCAATTGTGCCGGTGTCTGTGCAGTGCTGCGCGTCGCGCAACCCTGCTCCTTTTGAATTCAAGCGAGGTTTTTCATGTGTCCCAAGTGGTTTCTCTTCATTGGTATGGTGCTGGCTTTCTGCGCCGCAGCCAATGAATCCCCTTCCGAGGTAAATACAGCGCTTTCCTTGCAGAAAGCGCTCAATCAGGCAGAAGGCAACAACCCCTCCCTGGCAGCCATTCGCGCCCGTTATGATGCGCTCAAGGCCTTCCCTCCCCAGGCCGGTAGCCTTCCCGATCCGGTGGTCAGTTTCAATACGATCAATCTGCCGGTCGATACCTTCAACATTCCCCAGGAGGCCATGACCCAACTACAGATGGGCATCAGCCAGGCATTTCCTTTTCCCGGCAAGCTGAAGCTCAGGAAAGAGGCTGCCGAGTGGGAGGCCAGGGCTGCTGGAGACGATGTGGCAGAATGGCGACTCAGACTGCTGCGAGACGTGGAGGTCCTGTGGTGGCGCCTGTTTTATCTCGACCGGGCATTGCAGATCATCGCGGCCAATCAGGACCTTTTGCGCCAGTTTGTCGAAATCGCCCAAACCAAATATACGGTCGGTCAGGGACTGCAGCAGGATGTCCTGCTGGCCCAGCTGGAACTTTCGCGTCTGTTAGACCAACAATTGCAATTGGAGGGACTACGGGGCCAGGAAGCCGCGAGGTTGAATGCGCTACTCGACCTTCCCGCCGACACTCCGGTACAGCTTCCTTCCGGAGTGGAGCGAATCCTGTCTGAATCCCTGCCGGAAGCGGAACTGTTCGCCCGTGCTGAGAGGGCAAGACCGCTCCTGGCCGCGATCCACAAGCAAATCGAAGCCGCTCGTAGCCGGGTCAAACTGGCCAGGAAGGATTTCTTTCCCGATTTCAAGGTGGGTGCTTTTCACGGTTTCCGCAGTGGCCACAATCTCGACGGATCCAGCCGTGCCGACTTTCTGACCCTCAAGCTGAGCATGAATGTCCCCCTCTATTTTGCCAGCAAACAAACCAAGGCATTGGACCAGCGCCAGAGTGAGCTGTTGCGTCAGCAGTTCCAATGGCAGGACATCTGGAACCGGGTGCGCGCCGAGATCTCGGCAGCCCTGGCGGATTACCGGCGGGCCCGCAAGCAGGTGGTGTTGTTCGACCAGGGCATCATTCCTCAGGCGCGCCAAACCGTGGCCTCGATGCTGGCCGGTTACCAGGTGGGAAAGGTGGATTTTCTCAACCTGGTCCGTTCCCAGATCACGCTCTACGACTATGAAATCAAATATTGGAAAACCCTGGCCGAAGCCCGTCAGTCTCTGGCAGACCTCAAGGCGGCCGTGGGTGGGGACGTGGTTGTGATCGACCTCAAAGGAGAACACTGATGCCGCAAAAGTGGATCGTATTCAGCCTGGCCGCGCTTGGCATGGGTCTCACTGCCGGCTACTGGCTGGCCGGGATGCAAACGCAGCGGCCGGGTGCGGGCAGCGCAGTCACGCAAGGCCGATGCAAGCCTCTGTTCTACCGTCACCCCATGAACCCTGCCATCACTTCCAAGACTCCCGTCAAAGACGAGATGGGGATGGACTATGTCCCGGTTTATCCGCCCGGTTGTGGAAATACAGCAGCCGAGGCCGGTCCGCCTGGCACAGTGACGATCGACCCGACGGTGGTGCAGAACATCGGGGTCCGCACCGCCAAAGTGGTGCGGCGCGATTTTTCCCATCCGATCCACACCGTCGGGCGGGTGACCTATGACGAGGACCTGCTTGCCCGTCTCCATCCCAAGACCGAGGGCTGGATAGAAAAGCTCTTCATCAGCGAGACGGGTGAGTTCGTCGCTAAGAATGCCCAGCTTCTTAGCTTCTACTCCCCGCAACTGGTGTCCAGTGAACAGGAATATCTCCTGGCCCTCAAGAGCCTGCGCATTCTCAAGGACAGTCCCTTCCCGGACATCCGCCATGGGGCCAGGGAAATGGTGCGTTCTTCCCGCGAACGGTTGGAACTTCTGGATGTACCGGGACATCAGATCCGCGCACTGGAACAGACCGGCAAGATCATGAAGAGCCTTCACATCCATTCGCCGGTGAACGGATACGTGGTCCACGTGGGGGTTCGCGAGGGCCAATACGTCACGCCTCAGACGGAACTCTATATGATCGCCGATCTGAGCCGGGTCTGGGTCTATGCCGACATCTATGAATATGAACTGCCCTGGGTTCAGATCGGCGATCCTGCGGAGATAGTTCTGACCGCGGTCCCCGGCCGGGTGTTCAAGGGCAAGGTGATTTATGTCTACCCCTATGCCGATGCCAAGACCCGTACCGTCAAGGTGCGATTGGAGTTCATCAATCCTGACCTGATCCTCAGGCCGGAACTTTTCGCCAACGCCACCCTGCACACCCGGCCAAAAATCGGGGTTCTGGGGATTCCCTCGGAGGCAGTGGTTCGCACCGGGTTGAAGAACCACGTATTCGTGGCCCAAGGCAGAGGTCGCTTCGAGCCCCGGGTCGTCACCCTGGGCGTGCCTTCCGATGGCTGGGTCGAAGTGCTGGCAGGGCTGTCCGAGGATGAAGAGGTGGTGGTTTCCAGCCAGTTCCTGATCGATTCGGAATCGAAGCTGCAAGAGGCGATGAGTAAGTTCACCGAGATGCTGAAGAAAGGTGGAATGAAGAAAATGAAGGGAATGGACAGCGAGGCATCTCCGCAAAGCATGAAAGGAATGAAAGCCAGGCAACACGGAGACAATCATGATTGAAGGATTGATCCGTGCCTCCCTCAAGGACCGAACGCTGGTGTTGATTGCTGCCGCATTGCTTCTTGGGGTGGGGTTATGGAGTCTGCGCAACACCCCTCTGGATGCCATTCCCGACCTGTCCGACGTCCAGGTGATCGTGTTCACCGAGTTTCCCGGCCAGGCTCCCCAGGTGGTGGAGGATCAGGTCACCTATCCCCTGACCACGGCGATGCTGGCGGTTCCCAGGGCCAAGGTGGTGCGCGGCTATTCCTTCTTCGGCTTTTCCTTCGTCTACATCATCTTCGAGGACGGCACCGATATGTATTGGGCCCGCAGCCGGGTGCTGGAATACCTCAACTATGTCGCCGGCAGGCTGCCGCCGGGAGTGACACCATCGCTGGGACCGGACGCCACCGGAGTCGGCTGGGTTTACGAATACGCCCTGGTGGACCGGACTGGACAAAACGACCTGTCCCAGTTGCGATCGATCCAGGACTGGTATCTGCGCTATGCCTTGCAAACCGTGCCCGGCGTTTCCGAAGTGGCCTCCATCGGCGGCTATGTCAAGCAGTATCAGGTGGAGGTCGATCCCAATGCCCTGCTCGCCTACGATATTCCGCTGTCCAAGGTCAAGCGGGCCATCCAGCGCTCCAACAACGATGTCGGTGGCCGCCTGATCGAAATGTCAGAAACCGAATACATGGTGCGGGGTTTGGGGTATATCCAATCCCTGAACGATCTGAGGGAGATCCCGGTGGGGGTTGACCAGAATGGCACCCCGATCCGCCTCCGGGATGTGGCCGATATTCACCTCGGACCGGAACTGCGTCGTGGCCTGGCGGAGCTGAACGGCGAAGGGGAGGTGACGGGAGGTATCGTGGTGATGCGCTTCGGCGAGAACGCCATGCGGACCATCCGCAAGGTGCGGGAAAAGCTGGAAGAACTCAAGGTGGGACTGCCGGAAGGCGTAGAGATCGTCCCGGTCTATGACCGTGGCGACTTGATCGAGCGGGCGGTGCAGAATCTCGAGGGCAAGCTGCTGGAGGAATTCATCGTGGTCAGCCTCATTACCATGTTGTTCCTGTTTCACATCCGTTCCGCCCTGGTCGCCATCCTGACCCTGCCAATGGGGATCCTCATCGCCTTCATTCTGATGTACATCCAGGGGATCAACGCCAATATCATGTCATTGGGTGGCATTGCCATCGCCATCGGCGCCATGGTGGACGGGGCGATCGTCATGATCGAGAATGCCCATAAACACCTGGAAATGGCCGCCGAGGTCAAAGGGAGGGATCTCAGCCTGAATGAGCGCTGGCAAGCGGTTGGCGCGGCGGCCACAGAGGTCGGACCGGCCCTGTTTTTCTCGCTGGTCATCATCGCCATTTCGTTTCTACCGGTGTTTACCCTCCAGGCCCAGGAAGGACGGCTGTTTTCCCCTCTGGCCTTCACCAAGACCTATGCCATGGCCGGAGCGGCGATGCTTTCCATCAGCCTGGTACCGGTGCTGATGGGTTATCTCATCCGTGGCCATATCCTCCCCGAGGCCAGAAATCCCATCAATCGCCTGCTCCACGTCGTGCACACCCCGCTTATCAAGCTGGCGATCCGCTTCCGCCTGATCAGTCTGGCGGTGGCCGTAGGACTGTTGGCATTGACTTTCTACCCCCTCGCCAAACTGGGCAGTGAATTCATGCCGCCGCTGGACGAGGGGGACATTCTGTACATGCCCACCACCTTCCCCGGCATCTCCATCACCAAGGCCAAAGAGGTTTTGCAGCAGACCGACAAAATCCTCAAAACCTTTCCGGAAGTCCGACACGTCTTCGGCAAAATCGGCCGGGCAGAAACGGCCACCGATCCCGCCCCCCTGTCGATGATGGAAACGACCGTCCGCCTCAAGCCGAAATCCCAGTGGCCCGATCCGGACAAGACCACCCGGGAGTTGATGCGTGAGATGGACCAGGCGATCCGCTTCCCGGGAATCGCCAACGCCTGGACCATGCCGATCAAGACCCGGATCGACATGCTTTCAACCGGCATCAAGACCCCGATCGGCATCAAGGTCTCGGGGCCTGATCTGACTATGTTGCAGAAGCTATCGAAAGCGATCGAACGGGCCATGAAGACCCTTCCCGACACCGTATCGGCCTTCGGTGACCGTGCAGTGGGTGGTTACTATGTGGATTTCAAGATCAACCGTTTTGAGGCGGCCCGATATGGCCTTACCGTCGGCGATGTTCAGGACGTGATCCAGAGTGCCATCGGCGGAATGAACATCACCTGGACCGTGGAGGGACTGGAACGTTATCCAGTGAACCTGCGTTATCCCCGTGCCTACCGGGACAACCTGGAAATGCTCAAACGGGTTTTCGTCCCCACCCCTACCGGTGCCCAGATTCCCTTGTCCCAACTGGCAGATATGAAACTGCGACGTGGGCCGCCCTCGATCAAGAGCGAAGCAGCCAGGCCCAACGCCTGGATCTACGTGGATATCAAAACCTCGGACATCGGTGGTTTCGTGGCCAAGGCCAAACAGGTACTGGCAGATCAGGTGAAGATCCCCCCAGGCTATACGGTGAGCTGGTCGGGCCAGTTCGAATACATGGAGCGTGCGCGCAAACGTTTGCAGATCGTGGTACCCGCCACATTACTGATCATTTTTCTCCTGCTGTATTTCAACTTTCGCAATTTCACCGCCCCCGTGGTGGTGATGCTTTCCGTCCCCTTTTCCCTGATGGGAGGAATATGGCTGCTTTTTTGGCTGGACTACAACATCTCGGTGGCGGTGGGTGTCGGATTCATTGCCCTGGCCGGTGTGGCTGCGGAAATCGGTGTGCTGGTGCTGACCTTCATCAACCACGAGATGGCAAAACGCCGGGGCAAGGAAAACAAGCGACTGTCTCCTGAGATCATTTGGCAGGCGGTACAGACCGGAACCTCAGAGCGCGTCCGCCCCATTGCCATGACCGCCGCCGCCATTATCGCAGGTCTTCTGCCCATCATGCGGGGCCATGGCACCGGTTCGGAAGTAATGCAGCGCATTGCCGCCCCGATGCTCGGTGGCATGGTGACCGTACTGGTTCTCAACCTGTTGATCCTGCCGGTGATCTACGGCTGGGTGTTGCAGTGGCTGGAAAAACACCGGAGCCAAGAATCAATGGAGCCAAATTCGACTGAAGAGGGAGAAACCCATGAATAGGCGATCGGTCGGCCAAGTGAAACAGTTTTTCAGGAGGAAAATAATTTTAACATCAGGGGTAACTACTCGCCCCCACCCCGACCATTGGCTGTTTTTCACCAGGAAATTATCCGTGTTGAGCGCTTGACAACATTGATTTTTGCCGCTATGCTGCTGTTCCAAGACATCCACATGTGTAACCTGACATTGGCTGATAATTTT
>CAYUPV010000052.1:0-15381 GCA_964445885.1 uncultured Methylococcales bacterium | reverse complement strand
CGGCCTGTGTCCAGAACAATTTCAGGGGATCGTGAGAAGACGGTAACGATATGGCTCTACGGCTCACCATACGACACCTCCGCATGTTTCAATGAATTTTGGACAACAATCGCTCCATCATGGTTTCGGCACGACGCAGATAGCCCCCGCCGAACAGGTTGAGGTGATTGAGCACATGATAAAGATTGTACAGAAGCTTCCTGATTTCATAGTCAGCCTGAAGAGGGTGGATTTCCTGGTAGGCAGCATAAAAGTCCGGACTGAAGCCACCGAAAAGCTCCGTCATCGCCAGATCCGCCTCACGATCCCCCCGATAACAGGCAGGATCGAAGATGACCGGTTCACCTTTACTGAGCGCGGCAACATTGCCCGACCATAAATCACCATGGAGCAAGGATGGATATGGATGATGGCTGGTAAACACACTGGCCATGTCCAGCAATAGTCGTTCACCCAATAGCTGTACTCGACCGCTATAACCCTGCTTGCCAGCCAGTTCCAGTTGATAACCTATACGACAATCACGCCAGAATTCAGCCCAACTGGGGTGTGATGTGTTCAATTGGGGTGTTGCACCGATATAGTTGTCCTCGAACCAGCCAAAATCAGGAAACCGAACACTATGAAGCAGCGCAAGCTTTCTTCCGAGACTACGATCTGACTTGCCCCCCCTGCTTTTCAAGAATAGATATTCAAGCACCAGAAAGGCACCGCTTTCCAAATTACCGTGGGCGATCACCCGCGGCACCCGTATTTCCCCATGCTCGCGCAAAAGCGTTAGACTGTGAGCCTCGGTGGTAAAAATATTTGACCTTGGAGCATTGGAAACTTTCACGAAAAAGCGCTGATCACCTGCTTGTATGGAACAGGCTTGATGGAGACAGCCTCCGGTGGCTGGAGTGACTTTGTCGATCGATGGGACATGATGACCGGCTAATCGGATAGCATTTAAGATCTGTGACCAGTCCATCTTGACTTGTGGCTTGTTTTTCGTGAGATTATCGTCGTAGATTCAGCGTCACCTGATCAACTGGACAACGCGTATGAACACTCAAGCCGCCTTCATGAGCATTATTATTACCCTGTGGGCCGCTACCGGCCTGGCAGAATCGACAGAGCGGAGCCAGAAAATGAGCATGACACTAACATCCCCAGCATTTCCTGACAATGGAGAGATCCCTGCCAAGTATACCTGCGATGGAGAGGATATCTCACCCCCCCTGCAATGGTCAGGCATACCGGAAGGTACCAAAAGCCTGGTACTGATTGTTGACGATCCCGATGCCCCCGACCCCAGGCTGCCTATTATGACATGGGTGCATTGGGTGTTGTACAACATATCCCCCGATACAGATGGCCTGCCAGAAAATGCAACCTCAGACAGGCTACCACCTGGCACTATGGAGGGATCTAACGACTGGAAACGGACTGGATATGGTGGGCCTTGTCCTCCAATAGGAAGGCATCGATACTTTTTCAAGCTCTATGCCCTTGACATCATGTTTCCAGATTTGAATCATCCTAAAAAGAAAACGATAGAAATAAACATGAAAGAACATATTATTGATAAAGCAACATTAATGGGAAGTTACGCGAAGAAATAGAAACCGGATCAATACATTAAGCTTATATACCATCCATTACATATTATCAGATAAGATCAATGCCGCTGTCATGAAGCATAAAAGGTGTTGATTTAAGTATTACGCATAATTAATGCCACACATTAGTTTTGGAGGTTATTTTCTAAGAAAAACTAACGGCTCAGCTGTTGAGCGGAATACGTTCTGAGCGGAGAATGCGCAGCATTCGAAGCTCAGGGCGGATTTCCGCTCCAACGGGTTGATAGCCATAGCGCGTAGGGCGGCGGCTTTGAAGCCGGTGGAGTGTAGCGCAGCGGAACTCAACAGCTGCGCTATCATATCCTAGATCGATCTAAAGGCATAATAAGTATAAATATCTCAGTTCACAAAAGCAACGTAGATACTATATCAGCTTGAATTAAGGCTCTATAAATATTATATTTATATGTAACAGAAGAGAAACAATGTATATTATACGCGGCAGCATATAAAACCATGAAGATAGACATATCCATTTAACTATTTGACGATTACCTAAGACAAATCAGCCAAACCATAACAGACTCGAATCAGTCGAGAAGATAAAACATTATTACTCATTCCGATGCTATAGAATACCTATCAACCGATCACACGGATTTCTGTGATACACAACCAGGTCATTCCTTATTTACTATTAGAATATACCTTCATGGAGGGTGGGTTTTGCGCGCCACGCACCAGTTTATCAAACATGACGGCATACATCAGATAATATATTTACTTTACACCCTGTTTATCTCATGTTTTTTTGTAATTCAGAACCCGAGCACTTTAAACAAACTATATATATACACTATAATGCCATTGATGCTTTTTGAAATAATCAGAAATTTGAATATAATTTCAAAAAGCCAATTACTATATTTAACAATGGCATTGTTATTAATGCAAATACTGATAAGCATAAAACTAGGAAATCAAACCAAGGATGTCATCAAATTATCGGTAATTAGCATATCTATATTGGCATTTGTATCAATATCATGTATAGTTTTTATAAATAATTATATATCATCGACACACTTTAGATTTATTATTATTTTTTCTGGCATAGCCGCAATTTCAACCATAGCTCTTGAGTATAATAACCATGAAATACAAAGATTCTATTCAGTCGGAGTCACAGATAACCCAAATACATCCTCATATATCTTCGGACTATTAATTATTTTTATTGCTAACAGCACTCTGAGCAACAGTAACGAAAAATTTAATCGAATAATAGTTGCATGCTTATTGACCAGCCTAGCTGTTATGGTCATATTTATTATTTTTACAAAAAGCCGTACAGGGTTTCTTGCCACCATAGCATCAGTTTTTATTATATTATCTAGAGGTAATCGATCACTTTTTAGATCGTTATTGATTTTACCAGGGATTTTTCTTGGAACATTCCTATATAGTATCCTCGTCCGCCCGATATCTTTAGATGAATCACTCCTTGCGCGTTTTGAAATATGGAAATCGGCACTTGATTACATAGCGTATTCTCCATGGATAGGGCACGGATATCAGAATGATTGGTCGGCTTATATCCCAACTAAGAATACCGTGTATACACATACACACAATTCATTTCTCGCAATATTAAGAGACGGGGGTATACTTTTACTAACATTATTTCTAATGATAGTTATTCGAGCTATATATATTGGAATACGTGATCTTAACAATAACAGTTATTTAAGTTTAGCTTTGGTTTTATTTTCTTTAATTTGCATATCATTTGATATAGACACGGTAATCTGCCACCCAAATATTGTATGGTTTGTTTTCTGGATTCCCATTTCATATTGCATGAGCCGAGAATTAATATATAATTAACCCATAAACATCAACATCACTATAAGTCACCTCAATAGATAATATTCATGGGAAATAAAATTATATTTATCGTTAGAGATTTCAAGGGTCATGGAGCAAATAAAACTTTTATTGATATTTTTAACGAGCTAACGGAAATAGGTGAGGATCCGATAATTTGGGTAATAAAAGAAAACAATGGGAACCTAAAGCCAGACCTCTCAGAAA
Source organism: uncultured Methylococcales bacterium (assembly GCA_964445885.1). Taxonomy (GTDB): domain Bacteria; phylum Pseudomonadota; class Gammaproteobacteria; order Methylococcales; family Methylothermaceae; genus Methylohalobius. The sequence continues at coordinate 11,725 of CAYUPV010000052.1, read as the reverse complement.
ACTGCAAGAATGTATTAAAACCTGTCTCACCCTTTTTAATACTTAGGTTACTTCTTAATTTTAAAGCACTTCACTATGCGCGCGAGTTATATTCAATTCTCAGAATAGGAGGGGTTAATACGCTATTCAGGATTATTGGGAAAATAATAACAACAGAGCCTGACAGCACTATTGTTTGCTATAATTCCAAAGTTCTTTTATTTTTACTTTTTGCTATAAAGATAACTGGATCACGAATTAGAGTAGTCTACCAAATTACGGAAGCTTTTGGTCCAAAGAATTGGATTCTCAACCCCCCCTCTGAAATGAAGAATCATATTATTTTTTTAGTAACCAGGTTAATGTGGATGGTGGATGAATATATCGCAGTATCATCCTGTGCCGCAAGGGATTTTTCTGCACGCATAGACATAAAAAAAAGCAAAATGAATATAGTTCATAATCCCATTGATTGCGAAAAGATAGATAACTTGAAAAACAAATCTTTATCCAAGCATGTTCGGCATCCTTCTAAGCCCTTTATTATCGCTTTAACCAGATTACATCCTGATAAAGATATAATAAGTTTATTATCAGCCTTTATTTCACTAAGACATAAATATAGAGATATTGAACTTCTTATCCTTGGCGAAGGACACGAACGCCAAAGACTTCAACGATTCTGTAGAAAAAATGCCATCCATAACTCCGTTTACATGCCAGGTTGGGTAGATAACCCATATTATTTCTTAAATAAGGCCATGTTATGCATACTTCCTTCTAAATCAGAAGGCTGGGGAAACGTTCTCGTCGAAGCCCTTGCATGCGGTTGCCCGGTGGTTAGCACCGATTGCGGGGGACCAAGGGAGATTCTTGATGATGGCAAATTTGGACTATTAGTCCCCCCCGGGGATATAAAAAAACTGGAAGAAGCAATTTCTCTGGCTCTGGTTAATCCATTACCATGCTCGACCTTACAAGCTAGATCTTCATGCTTCTCTAAACCAAAAATCATACGATCTTACATAGATATCCTTACAGGATATAGTTAGTTTAGATTAATACATTCCATGATTTAGGAATTATTAGGGTGGTTCAGCCACTGTACAACCGCTTACCTACTCATAAAATAAATTAGCAGTTCTGGATTCACCATCTTGGTTATCCTGGTATGAATCCATTCTTCTGATTTCCAATGTCATGTTTCAACCGCATTTATTAAATGGCTGCAATATTTGAGTTATTTTCTGTACTACCATTTCAACCTCGTCTGGCACATTGACATTATTGATCTTGTACGGAAAACTGTTTTGGTCGATCTCCACACCCCATCCTTTATTAATTATTTTACTATAAAATGATTCCATATCCCTTCCCCCAAAATAGATACCTACATTATATATCCATGCAGATACCAACTTCCTAGAAATATATTTTCCAAGTTTCAGCCTAATTTTATCAGGCCATGTTAATGTCATTGGCAAGTTAAAAACCGCCAGCGGTTTTCTTAACCGCATCACTTCCACCATCATGGAAATACTATCTGACGTCACCACGCATCCATCTGCATGGGCCAACAACGCTTGATAAGGATTGTCCTTACTTTCATCGATTCCCCAACGATACAATAGTGCGTTGTCCGGCTTAAACTCATCCAAGACTTTGACCATGTTTTTTGGCGTTCTTCGGCTGGTTGTAATGTATATAGTACCCCTGCCTCCTATCGATTTGTATACCTTGTCCATGAGGTCTCGCCCCACTTTCTCATCATATGAATAGACCTTTGTTACCCCCCCTACAAATACTCCCACTAACGGTCTTTCTAATTTACTTAATTTTTCCTTCCATTTCCCTGCTTCGCGTGCAATCTTTTCCTTGCTTACCCTCATTAAGGGTAACTCTAGTTGATGTACGTTTGCTCCGGCAGGCATAAAGTGTTGTGGGGGCACGACAATCAAATCAAATTGCTTTGCATAGCGCCGGGGCCGCCCGAACAACACTACTTTGGTCTTCCCTCCTGATTGCTGCTTGATCCACAATGCAGCCATGGACGGACGACGTCCGATCGTGATCACCAAATCCGGCCAGGGCGGGACTAAGGGATCAGATCGCTGGAGATCCACATGATACAGAGAGGGTTTGAACCTTGGTTTTCCGATCACATAAGGCTCCTTGAACACCAACCGCTTTCGCTCTGTCGGCCAATCCAGTGACTCTGCCACCACCTCCACCTGGGCGTTGTCACCCAGTTTGTCTCCCAACACCAACCATACCGTGGGTTTATTGCCCATCATTTGCTCCATAACAACAAATCTTTACTAAAACTACCACAATATTACCAAATTCATGTAGAATTCCCTTCAATTTTCCGTGTAATTGAGTGACCCCATAGAGGCAGAGTTATGGTTGCAATTAGCAATTTCAATCACCACAAACGTCGGAATATCATTAAGTTGGGTAAAAAACTTACCCGCACCGTTGACCGCTTGCTTGCCTCCCAGTCTTTGATCGGAGACCAGCCGTCATTCGATCCCAGACAGTTCGACTGGGTTCCTGTCCTCGAAAAGAACTATGATCCGATACGCAAGGAAGCCGAACAATTGCTGAAGGAGCGGGAATTGATTCCTTGTTTCCATGAGATTTCTCCCGACCAGTCCCGGATTTCCAGGGGGGATCACTGGAAGACCCATATTCTGTATGGGTTCGGACGTCGGGTCGAGAGCAACTGCCAGCGTTGCCCCGCAACCACAAAGGTGCTGGAACAGATTCCAGGAATGACGACTGCCTGGTTCTCGATGATCGATCCCGGTTATCACATCCCACCCCACCACGGACCGACCAAGAGCTTTCTGGTTTGTCATCTTGGGTTGATCATCCCCAAAGAGAAGGAAAAATGTTATCTCCGGGTCGCCGACCAAACGCTGACCTGGGAAGAGGGCAGATGTTTCGTGTTCGACGATACCTTCGACCACGAGGTTCGTAACGAGACCGATCAGACCCGTGTCGTCCTGCTGGTCCATGTTGAACGGCCCATGAAACCCTTGGGACGGCTGGTCAGCCGGATGTTTGTGGCACTCATCAAGGCGTCTCCATACTTCAGGGATGGACTCAGGAACATGCATAAATGGGAGGACCGGTATGCCGCCGCCCTCAGACGTATGGAAAACCAACCCGTTGCCTCGGATGGTTAAGCCCTTCTCAAACCAGGCAAATCCAGCCAACGCTGACGGTCTCCCCTTCTTCCCGGATTTTTTTCTGATCGGCGCGCCGCGCTGTGGCACCACCGCAATGAGTGTTTATCTTGGGCACCATCCCCAGATATGCTTTTCCAGGCCCAAAGAACCTCATTACTTCAGCCTGCTGCGAAAGTTGATGCCAGACCTGAAGATTCAGGACTATCTGGATCATTGCTTCCCCCATTACGATGCTGCAAACCCCCGGATTCTGGGAGAAGGCTCGGTATCTTATTTATATGACAATGAAGCCATCGATGAAATCCTGCGCCACAATCCAAAGGCCAAATTCATAGTGATGACACGCCACCCTGTGGACTTGGTGTATTCCTATCATGGCCGCATGGTCGCCTTGCTCGATGAGGACGAAGAGGATTTTGTGACGGCTTGGCGGCTGCAGGAAATCCGCTCCAAGGGCCAGCGAATCCCCAAGGCCTGTCGCAATCCATTCCTGCTTCAATACGCTGAGATCGGTCAGGTGGGAAAGTACCTGGAGCAGCTTTTCCAACGGGTTCCACGGGAACGCTGCCTGGTCCTGGTGTTCGATGACTTCATCGCCGATCCTCTTGATACCTATAGGAAGGTACTGGATTTTATCGGCGTGGAATACGATGGTCGAACCGAGTTTCCCCCCAGGGCAAGCAACCGATACCCGCGTTTCAAATGGTTGGAACGCTGGCTCAAACGCCCACCCGTTCAGATGGCCAGTTTCCTCGCTACGCTCGATCATCAGAAACGCAGGAAGAAACACAAGAAACGCTCACTCATCAAACGGGCGCGCAAATGGTTGCTGAACAACAACGTGGTCTATAAACCCCGACCACCGCTCCCCCTGGAAATACGTCAAGAGCTGCTTCAGGTATTCAGTGAAGACATCGACCGGCTTGGAATTCTTACCGGCCGCGATCTCAGTCGGTGGAAACAACACTGACAGCCACTAACGGAAAACCCCTTCGCGGTAGAGCTTCCACAAAACACCCCAACCATAGATCAGGGGATGACGCCGCACCTGGGGGGAGACGTCAATACGGCGACCTGTGTGTCGCTCCAGTTTCCAGAGGATATAGTCCACCCCGCCCTGGAAGGTGAACAGAGATTTGATCAGGCGCAACAAGGAAACTGCCTTTCCCTGGACTCTCCGCAGGCCCCACGCGGCCTTTACTCTGAAACGGGCAGTAGCGGGGATCTCCAGGCAAAACCGGACACCTTCCTCCACCCGAAAGGGATAGGACAGGGAGGCCACCAAGGGAGATGTCATGGGCCGAAAGTAATCAGAGGCATGGGTCACCAGTTCCTGTGCCCGTCGGTCAGCCTGTTCGGTTCGCAGTTCCGCGCGGTAACTGAGACGAAGACCGGTTTGCCACAACAGACGCCAATCGAAACATACCGGCAGCATCGGCACGGTCTCGGCCACGAATCTGGCAGAAGCCTGCAGCAGGACATCCACCACCCAGTCCTTCTGGCTTTCGTCCCGGCCAAAGACCAATCGGCAAGGCTGGGCGAAACGCCCCCACAGGTAGGAATGGAACCATTCCGTCATCCCCCTGGCAAAATCCTCCCGGGAGATCACCGCATACTTGGTGCGTACGATTCTGCCCTCATGTTCCATCTCGTGATAGAAAACATTGGGTGGCAGCAACTGGTTGGCCCAAGCCAACCAGTTGCGATCGTATGCGCTGGTATAATCCCCGACCAACACATAGAAATCCACCAGACCATCATAGGGATCACCGCTGCGCAAACACGATCCGTACATCAGAATGGCCTCGACACTGTGGCCATGGCGCTTCCTGACCTCGTCCGCCAAAAGATTCACGGCTTTTGGGACCGGGGTTGTTATGACTTCCTGCATCCAGGACCTTAATTCATGAAACCCATTTTCTGTCTCGCCCATCTCTCCGATCTCCATTTGAGCGAGCCGCGGCCTAACCGCCCGCTCGATCTTGCCAACAAACGCTTTCTCGGCTACCTGTCCTGGCACCTCAGGCGACGTCACGAACACCTCCGATCCGTGCTGACGGCAATGGTACAGGACCTTGCGAACCATTCCCCCGATCACGTCGTGATTACCGGCGACCTCACCCAGATCGGCCTGCCAGACGAATTCCACCAGGTGCGGCGGTGGCTTGAGGCGCTCGGCAAGCCCCAAGACATCACCCTCATTCCCGGCAATCATGACCGCTATGTCGCCACTGCGGAAAAAGACACGATGGAACTGTGGCAACCCTATTTTCAATCCGAACAGACCGGGGAGGATTTTCCTCTGCTACGGACAAGAGAGCCTTTGGCAATCATCGGCCTCGATTCAGCCCCCCCCACCGCCCCATTCCTCGCCACGGGAAAGGTAGGCGCCGGGCAATGCCGGCAACTGGCTGAACAGCTGGAATCCACCCTGGGTCATTTCCGGGTCGTATTGATCCACCATCCACCACACCCGGAAGCCATCAAGCATCGCAAACGGCTCATCGATGTGGACCAGGTGGTTCAGGTACTGCGCAACCACGGTTGCGGAATGGTCCTTCACGGTCACAGCCACCATTGGCAGTTACACTGGCTCCAGGGCCCGGATACCTCGATTCCTGTCATGGGCGTCCCATCAGCCTCGGCCCAGGGTCACAAACGTGGCTACCGTGCCCGTTATCATCTCTACCGGATTTCCCCGGCAGGCAGCCGGTGGCGGATCGAGGTTGAAATCCGAGGATTTCAACCAGATGAACACAAATTCATCCATGAGGGTCGCTTTGAAATGGAGGTGGCAGGTTAGAACCGGCACCAGCGCAACATTCCCAAGGCCATCAGCAACACCACACCCGTGGGGGTCAGGGCGGTTAGCAGAGGAGTCACATCCCATAACAAGCCGAGATTGGCAACCACCTGGGTCGCCAGAAAATAAAACACACCGACAATGATGGCCACGGCCACCTGCCAACCAAACCCTCCGGCTCTGGGACTGGTGGCAGCCAGGGGAATCAGGAACAGCAACATCACCGCCATACTGAGGGGAAGCAGAGTCCGTTGCCAGAACAGCAGTTCATACTGCTCTGCTTTTTGCCCGGTCGCCTTGAGATAGCGCACATAATGCCAAAGATCCGTGATCGACAGGGTCTCCGGAGGCAGTTCCAGGGTTTTGAGCTGTTGTGGAGTCAGAAAGGATTGCCAATGCAAACGTTTCTGGTGTTTTGTCTGTAAGAGTCCATGCTCCCAAGATTTGATCGTCACCCCTTTGAGAAGCCATAATCCCTTCCCACGCACCTCCGCCCGCCTGGCATGAATGAATTGCAGCAGCCGGCCTTCCTCATCGAAATGGTAGACGTCCACGTTCTTGGGGATACGCCCGTGGACGATGGCTCTCACATTCAGAAACTTACGCTGGTCGCGGGACCAGAATCCATGTTCGGTGCGCAGGGCATCGCTGCCGGCCAGTGCCTGATGGCGGTGCAGAAACCCCCACTGCTGACTCAACGGGGCAATATATTCCGCCACCACGAGCAGCAGAAGGGCCAACATCGCGACCACTTTGGCCAGGGCCAGGGCCAGTTTTCCCAGTGACATTCCTGCGGCCCGCATGGCCAGCACTTCGCTGCCACGAATCAGACTGGCCAGCGCCACACTGCCACCCATCAAGGAGCAAATGGCCGAGAATTCCAACACTTTGGTGGGATAGGTGGACAAGACGTAAAGGAGAGCGTCACCAAGGCGGTAATTTCCCTTCCCCACCTCGCTCAATTCATCCACCAGATCAAGAAAACCGAACAGCGCCAACAGTACCAGCAATACCAGCAGATAACCCCTGATGAAATGCAGTCCGAGATACCGTTCCAGTATGCCCATTATAGATTTTCCCAGACAAAGCGAAAACGCCTCGCCCGCCACCAGGCGGTCAGGATAGGAAGATACCAAGCCAACAATACCAACATCAACAGGACATCCGGCCACCAGGCACCGGGAATGGCTCCGACGACTCCTTCCTTGACCCAGGTCTTGGCCATACCACTCAGGTTGTAATACACCGCAAACACGATGATCGCCAACACCGTACTCCCTTGACGCCCTCGGCGAGGGGTGCTGCGGCTCAAGGGTACGGCAAGGCACGCCAGTAAAAAAGCACTCACCGGCCTAAGCAAACGCCACTGCAGCTCAGCAATGTCCTTGGGATTGTCAGATCCCCACAGTTGCGCCATCGTTGCCGCCTTGCTCTTGTATCCCAGCGGTTCCGGTGCCCCCGCCAGTGCCAGGGTGAGCGTCTGGAAATGCAGCACCCGATCACCACTGCCCAGAGCATCTATCTCATAGGCATATCCATCATGGAACTCCAGGGCGAGTCTGTCATCTTGACGCTCGGCCTGTCTCATGGACTGGGCATAGACCGCCTGAATCTTTTTTCCCTCGCCGGGACGAGTGAAAAAAACCTGGCTCAACTGCTCGTGCTCTTGATCCACCGTTTCGGCAAAGATCACGTAACCGGTCTCTTCATTGAGATGAAATCGCCCCGCTTCCAGCTTGTCGATATCAAACTGCGCTTGACCCAGGTTCTTGAGTACATAGCTTTGTTGATAAGCCCAGGGACGGATCACAATGGCAAGACAGGCCACGACAGCCGCCACCATGAGAGACAAGCGTAAAACCGTCCAGGCGGCCCGTCCACTGCCATAACCGCAGGCAGCCATGGCGGTCATTTCAGACTCGGAGTACAGCCGCCCCAATCCCATCACCACGGACAAATAGAGGGCGATGGGAAGCAAAACCTCCAGCGCAATGATGATACGCAGACCAATCAGTTTCCACACAATGTCCATCGGCAGCACTCCGGCCACTGCATCGGCAAGCAGATTGGCACTGCTGTATCCGCCAAAAAGCAGTACGAACAAAGCGCAGGTCGCGGCAAAGGGACGAAGCACTTCACGAATGAGATAACGATCCAGAGTCAGAAAATGGATAGGATGCACTCAGTCTTCCCCACATGTCATAGATTCAAGAAAATCCCCGCATGAGCAACAATCTCACTATAATTTCCGATACAAGCGCGGGGAAACGTATCATGTCAACCAGACCGATGTGTCCAGACCATTTGAGGGGGATGCTCATTTTGCCGGAACAATTGAAACGATTATTGTACCAATGCCCAGTCAACTACACACCTGACTGTCTATCTTTCTGAGCACCATGGAAGATTCATTTGCAAGATTTTTACGGACTTCCGCTTTCTATGGCGGCAATGCAGAATTCCTCGAAGCGCTTTACGAACGTTTTCTGCGAAACCCCGATAACGTCCCCCCTCATTGGCGTGAGCGTTTTCAGGCCCTACACGATAGTGAACTGGGCAAAGGAGAAGTCCCCCACGAAGAAATCCGCCGCCAGTTTCGTCAGTTGGCGCAGAGACCGCAACCTCTCCCCATCGGCGTTTCAGAAACCACCTGCTCCAAACAACTCGCGGTCAATCGCCTGATCGAGCAGTACCGACTGCTGGGACATCTGGTTGCCGACACCAATCCACTGCCCCTTACCCCCAAAGCCTACCTGCCCGAGCTGGATCCAAGTTATCACGGACTGGCTGAGAACGACCTCGACACTGAATTCGACGCCACCTCCCTCGCTGGTTGCAGCCGTCTGCCCCTGCGTGAAATCCTCTCACGGCTCAGGCGAACCTATTGCGGCAAGTTGGGCAGTGAAACCATGCATATCCTGGCCAAGGATGTGCGTCACTGGGTACAAACACGACTGGAGCTCAATTTGGCGACAGCGGAATTGGCCCCTGAACAGAAAAAATGGTTATTGAAACTGTTGATTGCCGCCGAAGGCATCGAAAAATATCTCCACCGCCGCTATGTGGGCCAGAAACGGTTCTCACTCGAGGGTGGAGAGAGCCTGATTCCCCTGCTGGATGAGCTGATCCAGCGCGCCGGTGATTACGAAATTCGGGAAGTCGTCATGGGCATGGCGCATCGCGGCCGGTTGAATGTGCTGATCAACATTCTTGGCAAACAGCCGGAAAGCCTGTTCCGCGAATTCGAAGGCAAGACCCGAATCACCGAGGGAACCACTGGGGACGTCAAATATCATCTGGGATTTTCCTCCGATATACCCACTCAGAAAGGCCCCGTACACCTGGCACTGGCCTTCAACCCATCCCATCTCGAGATCATCGACCCGGTGGCAGAAGGCTCGGTCAGAGCACGTCAGGACCGCATCGGCAAGGAGGGCCACAACCGTATCCTTCCACTGCTGATCCATGGTGATGCCGCCTTCGCCGCCCAGGGGGTGGTGATGGAAACCCTGCAAATGGCGCAGACCCGGGCCTTTCACACCGGGGGAACGATACATATCGTCATCAACAACCAGATCGGCTTCACCATCAGCAATCCCTTCGACGCCCGTTCCACCACCTATCCTACCGATGTGGCCAAGATGGTGGAGGCTCCCATTTTCCACGTCAATGGTGACGATCCAGAGGCGGTTCTGTTCGCCGTCCAGACCGCCTTGGAGTTCCGCATGACCTTCAATCGCGATGTGGTCATCGACATGGTCTGCTATCGCCGCCATGGCCATAATGAAGCGGACGAACCCGCCGTCACTCAACCGGTGATGTATCGCCAGATCCGCCAGCATCCCAGCGTGGCATTTCTTTATGCCAAACGCCTGCTCGAAGAAGAGGTCATCGATCCTGCCATCCCGCACATGCTTGAACGGCAATATACCGAGACCCTGGAACGTGGAGGGCCGGTCCTGCGGGAAACTTTGCCAAAGAACACCTTCAGAAACCGGGTTGCCTGGGATCCTTATCTGAAGAGCCACTGGGACGCTCCCTATGATTCCAGCTTTCCCCTGGACCAGCTGAAGGAATTGGCGCACCTGTGGCTCAAACTGCCCGATGGCTTCGAACTCCATCCAAGGGTCACCAAAATCTGGGAAAACCGACACAAGATGACCGAAGGTGAACAGCCAGTCGACTGGGGTTATGCCGAGAACATGGCCTATGCGACGCTTTTGGCGGAGGGCAAAGCAGTCCGCCTGACCGGACAGGATGCCGGGCGTGGCACATTCTTCCATCGGCACGGCATCGTCTATCACTACCGGACCGGTGAACCTTTCATTCCGCTGAAGAAACTTGCCTACCAGTATGGGGCACGCTTCAATCTGTACGATTCTCTCTTGTCCGAAGAGGGGGTGCTGGGATTCGAATATGGTTACAGTACTGCCGAACCCGAAGCCCTGTTGATCTGGGAAGCTCAGTTCGGTGACTTTGCCAATGTGGCTCAGGTCGTCATCGACCAATTCATCAGCTCAGGGGAGGCGAAATGGGGACGCAAAAGCGGCTTGATCCTTTTCCTCCCCCACGGTTACGAAGGCCAGGGGCCGGAACATTCTTCCGCCCGCCTGGAACGCTTTCTCCAATTATGTGCAGAAGACAACATTCAGGTTTGCATTCCCACCACACCGGCGCAGATCTATCACCTGCTGCGCCGGCAAATACTGCGCCCTTACCGCAAGCCCCTGATCACCCTCACGCCCAAAAGCCTGCTAAGGCATCGGCTTGCCGTTTCCAGCCTGGAGGAACTGAGTCAGGGGAGCTTCAAATTGGTGATCGACGAGATTGACGAGATCGATCGTGGCAAGGTCCGCAGACTCATACTCTGCAGCGGCAAGATTTATTACGAACTGCTGGAAAACCGGCGGCAGGAGAATATCGACGATATTGCCATCCTACGCCTGGAACAACTCTATCCTTTCCCTGGCGAGGCACTCAGTGACGCCTTGAGTGAATATCCGAACCTGGAAGAGCTGGTCTGGTGTCAGGAAGAGCCCAAGAACCAGGGAGCCTGGTATCAGGTGCGTCACCGTTTTCTGGAAGCCATTACCCAGAACGTCAGATTGACCTATGTGGGAAGGCCACCGGCAGCAGCCCCTTCCGAAGGGACTTTCACGATGCACGTGGAACGGCAACGCGCTATCATTGATGCCGCACTCCATCTTCAAGTCGAACTCAAAAAGGCAGCAGGCTGAACCATGGAAATTCGCGTGCCCCCTTTGCCCGAGTCGGTGGCCGATGCCACCATCGCCACCTGGCACAAACAACCGGGCGAATCGGTCAGAAAAGACGAGAAACTGGTGGACCTTGAAACCGACAAGGTCGTTCTGGAAGTCCCTTCTCCTGTGGACGGGAAACTGCAAGACATCCTCCATAAGGAGGGGGACACCGTCAAAAGCGGAGAAGTTCTCGGCCTTTTGGAACCTGGTGAGGTGCCTGCGCCCGAAGTTGAGACCCCTGGCCCGAGAAAAGGGCCCGAACCTTCATCCGCCCAGCCCCTGAGTCCATCGGTCAGGCGGCTGATCAGCGAACATCACCTCGATCCCGCCAAAATCCCCGCCACAGGCAAAGACGGCAGGCTGACCAAGGAAGACGTGCTGGCCTACCTGGAAAAACATAAACCCCCTTCCGCCATCGCTGAACCCCCCCCCCCTCCTGTTGCCCCAGAGGGGCAGCGCCCACAGCAACGGGTCCCCATGACGAGGAT
>CAYUPV010000051.1:0-15655 GCA_964445885.1 uncultured Methylococcales bacterium | reverse complement strand
GCTTGATTGATTTTGGCTCCCCCGGACGGACTCGAACCGCCGACCCAGTGGTTAACAGCCACTTGCTCTACCAGCTGAGCTACAGGGGAATATAAAAACTAATTATAACTTAAATTTCCAGCTTTTACTTCCCCCTGACTTGAACCGCCGACCCAGTGGTTAATCCCGCCGTTGGCGGGACTCTACCAGCTGAGCTACAGGGGAATGGAACCTGTTATTACTGGCGCGCCCGGAAGGATTCGAACCTCCGACCACCTGGTTCGTAGCCAGGTACTCTATCCAGCTGAGCTACGGGCGCATGCTCATCAAAGAGACGGATAATTTACGGAAGGTTCAATTTGTTGTCAAGACAGGAGACTGATTTTTTTGTGACACAAATCTTGGCAGAATTCCCGTCCCATGCCTAAAATAATAGTTTTATCTGTGAACACACCTATGCCAGTCCAACCATTAGTCAAAAGCAAGCCTTCTTCCTGTATCACCGAGTTGCCTCCCTTGGGGATGCGGCCCAATGACATCAAAGAAGATTACAAACGTCATTTCAACTACACCCTGGGGCGTGACAAGGATTGCCGCTCGGCCCATTATGCCTATACGGCGCTGGTGCTGGCGGTACGGGATCGCCTGATGGAAAGGTGGCGCGATACCCGCCATGTCTGCAGCCAGTCCCTGTGCAAACAGGCTTACTATCTGTCGATGGAATTTCTGCTCGGCCGTACCTTGGGCAATGCCATGCTGAATCTTGGGCTGACCGATACCGCCCAACAGGCCTTGTTCGATATCGGGATCAAGATGGAAGAGCTGATCGAGATCGAGCCGGATGCCGGTCTCGGCAACGGGGGGCTTGGGCGATTGGCGGCCTGTTTCCTGGACAGCTGCGCCACCTTGCAGTTGCCCGTGATGGGTTACGGGTTGCGTTACGAATATGGAATGTTCCGGCAGCTCATCGACAATGGTTATCAGGTGGAGGAACCGGATCACTGGCTCAGGAACGGCAATGTGTGGGAGCTTGAGCGTCCTGAATTGACGGTGCGGGTGCGCTTTGGCGGGCGGACCGAGATGGTCACAGGTACGACTGGACATCAACGGGTACGCTGGATCGATACCCAGGATATCCTGGCGGTGCCTTTCGACGTACCTATTCCTGGCTATCAGAACGACATCGTCAACACCCTGCGGCTGTGGAAATCCATGGCCACCGACGAGTTCAACCTGGAGGAGTTCAACGAAGGGGACTATCCGGAAGCAGTGGCGTCCAAAAACAAGGCGGAACAGATCTCCCTGGTGTTGTATCCCAACGATGCCAGCGAGAATGGCAAGGAGCTGCGCCTGCGTCAGCAGTATTTCCTCGCTTCTGCCAGCCTTCAGGATGTGTTGCGGCGGTGGGGCTGGGTCCATGGTGACGATTTCAGTCAGTTTGCGGAAAAGAACTGTTTCCAGCTCAACGATACCCATCCGAGCATCGCAGTCGCCGAACTGATGCGGCTGTTGATGGACGAACACGGGCTGGAGTGGGAACAGGCCTGGGACGTCACTTCCCGCACCATGGCCTACACTAATCATACTCTGTTGCCGGAAGCCCTGGAGAGATGGCCGGTACGGCTGTTCCAGCAACTGCTGCCGAGGATTCTGGAGATCATCTACGAGATCAATGCACGCTTCATGGCCGAGGTGGACAAGCGTTGGCCTGGCGATCTTGAAAGATTGGCCCGGATGTCATTGATCGAGGAGGGACACGAACAGCAGGTGCGTATGGCTTATCTCGCCATCGTCGGCAGCTTCTCCGTCAATGGGGTGGCCGCCCTTCATTCCCGGCTGCTCAGCGAAGGACTGTTCCGGGACTTCTACGAACTGTGGCCGCACAAGTTCAACAACAAGACCAACGGTATCACTCCCCGGCGCTGGTTGGCCTGGAGCAATCCCGAGCTGAGTGATCTGATCACCGATACCATTGGGGATGGCTGGGTCACCGAGCTTGGGCACCTGCGCGAATTGGCGCCCCATGCCTCCAAACACGAGTTTAGACAGCGTTGGCAGGCAGTGCGCCAGCACAACAAGCAGCGGCTGATCGATTTCGTTGCCGCAGAGACCGAGGTGGAAATCCCCCTCGATTTCATGCTTGATGTGCAGGTCAAGCGGATCCATGAATACAAACGCCAGTTACTCAATACTCTGCATGTGATCCATCTGTACGATTGTATCAAGCGTGGGCAGACGGATAATTGGGCGCCGAGGGCGGTGATCATCGGCGGCAAGGCTGCGCCAGGTTATCTGCTGGCCAAGAAGATCATCAAGCTGATCAACAACGTGGCAGATGTGGTCAATAATGATCCTCAGACCGAGGGATTGTTGCGGATCGTCTTCGTGCCAAACTATCGCGTCTCGGCAATGGAGGTGATCTGCGCCGGGGCCGACCTGTCGGAACAGATCTCCACCGCCGGCAAGGAGGCCTCCGGTACTGGCAACATGAAGTTTATGATGAACGGGGCGCTCACCATCGGCACCCTGGACGGAGCCAACATCGAGATTCTGGAAGAAGTGGGTGAAGATCATTTCTTTCTTTTCGGCCTGACCGCCGAAGAAGTGGAGCACGCCCGTCATGGCTACGATCCCGCCGCGATCATCGCCACCGATGAAAATCTGGCCCGGGTGATGGGACTGCTCGAAGGGGGACATTTCAATCGCTTCGAGCCAGGTATCTTCGACGATGTGATCGGCTCGATCAAGAATCCCCAAGATCCCTGGTTGACCGCCGCCGATTTCCGCGGGTACATCAAAGCCCAGCAGCGTGCTTCCGAGGCCTATCTGGATCGTGAACGCTGGCTGCGTTCCAGTATTCTCAATACTGCTGCCAGTGGCCGCTTCTCCACCGACAGGACCATCGGCGAGTACAATCGCGATATTTGGAAGCTGACTCCGCTGGATCAGGTTGGCTGATCAGTTGCCTGACAGTTGAACAAAGGCGGGCCATCAGGTCCGCCTTTTCTATTTGTGCATAGAAAGTGAATCGGCTGCCATTGGCTTCAAGCTATAGCTGGGTCTTTTGGGCAGCGCGGTTTTCTGAGGGGGCAAGGGCGAATTCCTCGATTTCTGGGATTCTTTCCCGTGGTTGGCAGCCTTCGTGCTGATCGACCTGGATGTCTTTGGGGTCACGGAAGAGGAATCCGCGGTCACTTCATCCTGATGCTGTCGTTGTCACAGATTGCGCACATCCAGGAATGAACCGCTTTCGTAGCGCATCAGTTTGGAGAAAGATGCGTCGAGGAGGCTGGCTGCCTCCTTGGGAGACATCTTCCTTGCATCCTCTATCCTATGCACCGATGGATATTCGTCCTTGTCGGTCTCATCGATTGTTTTGTCCTCCCGACGTCGATCAATGTGGTTGTTGTAGCCGCTGCTCAGGATCGATGCAAAAACAAGTGTATTGCAGCAGGCCAAAGCCGCCATGGCGCCATGTGCGACGCTGTTTTGCCTTACATTTTCCTGTATTCCAGGTTGCCGACGAAACCCTGCTGTCGCCAGGCCTCATAAACAGCCACCGCGACCGTATTGGAAAGGTTGAGGCTTCGGCTGGTAGGGACCATGGGAAGGCGCAGTTTCCGTTCCGCTGGCAGGGAATCCAGGATTTCCGCCGGTAGACCGCGGGTTTCGGGACCGAACAGCAACAGGTCTCCCGCTTGGAAACAGGCGTCGGTAAACAGGCGGTCGGCCTTGGTGGTAAAGGCGAAGAGGCGCTGGCTTGGATGGTGGTCCAGGAACGCCGGGAAATTCCGATGTCGATGAATGACGGTCAGGTCGTGATAATCCAGGCCCGCCCTGCGCAGTTTCCTTTCCTCCAGGTCGAAACCCAGGGGGTCGATGAGATGCAGTTGGCAACCGGTGTTGGCGCACAGGCGGATGATGTTGCCGGTGTTGGGGGCGATTTCCGGCTCGAACAGGACAACTTCGAACATCAGGTGCGCAGAGGCTGCATGGATTCGGCAGAGGGAGATTGCACGACTCCCCGTTCGGTGACGATGGCGCTGATCAGTTCCGCCGGTGTGACATCGAAGACCGGATTCCAGGCCGAGGCCAGGCTGCCACTCCGGTGGTAATGGGCGGGCAGCAGTTCCGCGCTGTCGCGTTCTTCGATGGGGATCAGACCACCGTGTGCCAGTTGCCAGTCGATGGTGCTGGTGGGAGCGGCGATCATGAAACGGACCCCATGCCGTCTGGCGGCCACCGCCAGACTGTACGTGCCGATCTTGTTGGCGGTATCGCCATTGGCGGCAATGCGGTCGGCACCGACGATCACCCACTGGATGCATCCCTGCTGCATCAAATAGGCGGCAGACGAATCGGCAATCAGGATGGCGGGAATGCGGTCCTGTTCCAGTTCCCAAAGCGTCAGGCGGGCGCCCTGGTTCCAGGGGCGGGTTTCGGTGGCGTGAATAGCGAATTCACCGCCACGCTGCCACAGGGTGCGGATCACCCCCAGGGCGGTGCCGAAACCACCGGTGGCAAGAGAACCGGTATTGCAGTGAGTCAATACACCGGGTACCGACCCTATCAATTCAGCACCCAGAGTCCCCATCCTGCGGTTGGCGGCGATGTCCTCCTGGTGAATGGCAAGTGCCTCGGCCAGCAGGGGCGGGAAGGGGTCACCCTCCAGCGTTTTCATCCTTTCCCGCATCCGTTCCAGGGCCCAGAACAGATTGACCGCCGTCGGTCGCGATTGGGCCAGGCAGTGGAAATCCGCCTCGATCAATAGGCGCCACTGTTCAGGGTGCGCGTTGAACTGTTGCCTGGTCGCCAGCGCTGTGCCATAGGCGGCGGCGATGCCAATGGCGGGTGCCCCCCGTACCTGCATGGTGGCAATGGCTTCGGCCACTTCGCTGGCGCTGGAGCAGAGCCGGTATTCGGTGGTGGCAGGAAGTTTGCGTTGATCGAGGACTTCCAGCCCTTCGCCGCTCCAGCGAAGGGCCCTCACCTGATCGTGTTGGAAGGGGGTTCCTGCATCGCTCCCACTGGCTTTGTCGTGCATCTTCCTGGTTTCCATGCTAAAGTTTTGCGGCTCTCACACCCGATTGTCAGCTATGGAGCCTGTAGATACCCTGATATTCGCCCGCTGGATTATACCGGTCGTCCCCCACCGGCGGCTACTGGACGATGCCGCGCTGGCAATACGCGATGGCCGCATCGTCGCCGTCTGTGGCAGCGAAGAGGCCCGATCCCGTTTCCGGGCGGCAGAGACGGTTGAGCTGCTGGATCACGCTTTGATTCCCGGCCTGGTCAACGCCCATACCCATGCGGCGATGACCCTGATGCGTGGTATCGCCGACGATCTTGCGTTGATGGTATGGCTGAACGAACATATCTGGCCACGCGAACTGCGCTGGGTGGACCCCGATTTCGTCCGGGTCGGTACCAGCCTGGCGGTGGCGGAGATGCTCAGGGGCGGCACCACCTGTTTCGGCGATATGTATTTCTTCCCCGATGTGGCCAGAAAGGTGGTCCAGGATAGCGGGATCCGTGCCGTGCTGGGATTGATCTTCGTCGATTTTCCTACGCCCTGGGCGCGTAGCCCGGAGGAGTATTTCGACAAGAATCAGGGTCTATATGAACAATATCCCCCAGATGACAGAATTGAATGGATGCTCGCGCCCCACGCGCCCTATTCGGTCAGTGACCAAATGTTCAGCCGAATCGCCGGGATGGCCCGAAGTCTGAACTTGCGGATCCACATGCATCTGCACGAAACCCACACCGAGATCGACGAGAGCCTGGATCGATTCAAACAACGGCCACTGGCCCGGATCGAGCGGCTGGGACTGTTGAACGAGCACCTCATGGCCGTCCACATGGTGCATCTGGAAGAGGAAGAGATCGCCAAGGTGGCAGCGAGTGGATGTGCCGTGGTGCACTGCCCAGAGTCCAACCTGAAGCTGGCCAGCGGTTTCTGTGCCGCAGCCAGATTGGGTGAAGCAGGGATCCCCCTGGGTTTGGGAACCGATGGGGCCGCCAGCAACAACGATCTGGATATGTTCGGAGAAATGCGGTCGGCTGCCCTGCTGGCCAAGGGGGTTGCCCAGGATCCCGAGGCCTTGCCCGCAGCAAGCATTCTGGCCATGGCAACCCTGGGTGGTGCCATGGCACTGGGGCTGGCAGATCGGATCGGTTCGCTGGAGTCCGGGAAATGGGCGGATGTGACAGCGGTCGATCTCGCCCAGCCGGAAACCCAGCCGGTCTATGATCCCGTTTCCCAGATCGTCTATGCGGCTGGCCGCCATCAGGTCAGCGATGTCTGGGTCGGTGGCAAACGGCTGCTGCAGGAGCGTCGATTCACCTGCCTGGATTGGCCGGCATTGCGAGATGATCTGGCTCCCTGGCAACAACGTTTAGGACAACCCTTGGAACTATGACGACCACAGACAACGTCCATCCCGAAGAGATAGCAAAGTTCGGCGGCAAGGCCGAGCGCTGGTGGGACCCTACCGGGGAGTTGCGCACCCTGCACGAGGTCAATCCACTGCGGATCCAATTTATCAGGGAGCATGCCGAGATCGTCGGTAAGCGGATCGTCGATGTGGGCTGCGGCGGTGGCCTGTTGAGCGAAGGGCTGGCGCGGGAAGGCGCCGAAGTGGTGGGAATCGACCTGAGTGAGGAACTGTTGGAAGTGGCCGAACTCCATGCCCTGGATCAGGGGGTGGAGACGGTGAGATACGAGTGTATCGCTGCCGAAAAGCTGGCCGATCGTGAACCGGTATCCTTCGATGTGGTCACCTGCATGGAAATGCTCGAACACGTGCCGCGCCCTTCATCGGTGGTGGCTGCCTGTGCGCGCCTGGTCAGGCCGGGTGGCAAAGTGTTCTTTTCCACCCTGAATCGAACGCTGAAAGCCTATCTTCTTGCTATAGTTGGTGCAGAGTATGTGCTCGATTTGATACCCAAGGGCACCCATGAGTATGACAAGTTCATCCGTCCCTCTGAACTGGCAACCTGGGCACGTGCGGCCGACCTGGAGCCGATTGCCGCCTGCGGAATCCAATACAATCCGATCACCAGGAAATTCCGGCGGGGCGGAGACATCGACGTCAATTATCTGATGGCTTTCGAAAAATTGTCATGACGAGTTTACATTGCATCCTGTTCGATCTCGACGGAACCTTGCTGGATACCTTGCCCGATCTGGCTTTCGCTCTCAACAGCGTGTTGATGGAAGAGGGGCGGGATCCGCTTGCCGAGTCGGTCATTCGTCAGACCATTTCCTATGGCGCCCCCGGCATGGTCAAACTGGCTTTTGGTGAGCATCAGGACAAGGAAGAATTTGCCCGTCGTACCGCCAGACTGCGAGAGGTCTACAGTGACAACCTGAATGCACATACCCGCTTGTTTGCTGGCATGGAAGAGACTCTCAGAAATATCGAGGCCCGTAATCTCAAATGGGGTGTGGTGACCAACAAGCGCCGCTATCTGACCCTTCCTCTGCTGGAACGTCTGGGGCTGTTGCCCAGAATGGCCTGTGTGGTTTCGGGCGACGATACCACCCGGGGCAAACCCAATCCCGATCCGCTGTGGCTGGCCTGTCGTACCGCAGAGGTCGATACCTGCAACTGTGCCTATATCGGTGATGCCAAATGGGATATCGAGGCCGGACGTCGGGCCGGAATGATGACCGTGGTGGCCTGTTACGGCTATCTGGCGCCTGAGGACAGCCCCACCGAGTGGGGGGCGGACAGGCAGATTCAACAGCCGGCCGAATTGCTCGAGGTGTTGGTGGACGTATTACCGCCTTTGACGGTGGGTGATCCATCGCCTGCTGGCATCATCGGATGAGCCGGTTGGAATTGCCCGCATC
The DNA here is from genome assembly GCA_964445885.1 of uncultured Methylococcales bacterium. GTDB lineage: Bacteria > Pseudomonadota > Gammaproteobacteria > Methylococcales > Methylothermaceae > Methylohalobius. Next base: position 7,818 of record CAYUPV010000051.1, on the reverse strand, counting down.
GATAGTGGGGCAGCTCGATGAAAGAGTGATTCTGATCACCGGTGCCGCTGGTGCGTTGGGGTGTGTGGCATCGCAGGCCTGTGCCGGATCAGGCGCCAGGGTGATTTTGCTGGACAAGGATGTCGAAGCATTGGAGCGTACGCGTGATGATATTCTGGCGCAGGTTCCTGAGGCGGATCTGGCCCTGTTTCCGATGGATTTGGCAGGTGCCTTGCCCGAACATTATCAGCAACTGGCCATGACGGTGTCTGAGCATTACCCGGGACTCGACGGAATGCTGCACAATGCGGCCCATCTCGATTTTCTCGAGCCATTCGCCTGTCAGACGCCGGAGCGCTGGTTCCATACCCTGCAGGTCAATCTCAATGCGCCTTTCCTTCTGACCAAGGCCCTGCTGCCTTTGTTGCAAAGAAGCGCCGATGCCTCGGTGGTCTTCACTTCCGATTCCTCCGCCCGTCAAGCCGAGGCCTACTGGGGTGCCTACGGTGTTTCCAAAGTAGGGCTGGAAGCACTGGCACGGATTCTGGCCGAGGAGTGGGAGTCTGCAGGCAGGATGCGCGCGAATATTCTGGTCCCGGGCCCGGTTCGTACCCCGATTCGCTACCGGGCATTTCCAGGAGAAATCGAAAAGGACTTGACCGCGCCACAATCCTTAGCAAAACTGTATGTTTATCTGCTGGGTCCGGCCAGTCGGGGTCGGAGCGGAGAAATATTCACTTTTCAGGATGAGCAGCATGTTTTACGGTCAGGGTGAGAGCATCGTTCTGCAACGGGACGTGGAGGCCATCCGGGTTCCCGATGGTGACACGGTCCGTCTCCACAAAGACGAGATCGTGACCATCTATCAGGCCTTGGGCGGGAGCTATACTGTCCTGACCGATGATGGCACCATGGCCCGAATCAGTGCGGCCGACGCCGATGCGCTCGGCAGGGAGCCGCCGCTGATCTCCGACCTGAGAGAGGGGACCGATCCCGAGACCGTCAAACACAATGTCTGGGAAGTGCTCAAGACCATCTACGACCCTGAGATACCTGTCAATATTGTCGATCTGGGGCTGGTCTACCATGTTCGGGTGACTCCGGTTCAAGATGGTGAAGAAGGCAACATGGTAGAAATCATCATGACCTTGACAGCACCTGGTTGCGGAATGGGGCCGGTGATCCAGCAGGATGTGGAGATGGCGGTCAGGAGTCTTCCTGGAGTCAAGCAGGTCACCGTGGAGGTTGTATTCGATCCCCCCTGGTCGCGAGACATGATGTCGGAGTCCGCCAGGCTTCAGCTCGGCATGATGTGATTCAGGCTTTTCATCTCTCTTAGCCCGGGACAAACGATCTCTGGGCGTCATATTTCCGTCACTTCTTCCCTTTCTGCGCTATCATTCTCGTAGAAGTTTGATTTTAATAATATTATAAGTTGGCACGCTTATCGCTGCATTATCTTCGGTTGCTCTTGGAACCAAGGGTAACGAAAGAAGATTCATTTGGAGTGTGCCATGCCACAGAAACGAGCCAATCTGGCGGTCATCACCAATCCTGACTACGACAGTCAAACAGATTCCGAACATTCCAGACAATTGGAACTGATCGGAGTATTGCAGACGACATTGGTATTGGATCAGTTGTTACAGTTGTTTTCCCGGGAGATCCAAACCGTCATTCCTCATGATGGTTTCCGCTATCGCAACGAAGCGCTTGGAATGGAAATTCAAGGAGGTGAGCGGGCTTCACACCACTGCAATTATTCGCTCGTCCTGGATGAGCAAGGGCTGGGGGAACTGACCTTGATGCGACGCAGATGTTTCAGTGAGCGGGAGCTTACCCGATTGGAAAACCAGCTTTGTTGCCTGCTGTATCCGTTGCGCAATGCCGTATTGTATTATCAGGCATTGCAATCGGCCTATACCGATCCCTTGACCCAGGTATATAACCGAACAGCCCTGAACAGTGCTTTCCAGCGTGAATGGAAGCTTGCCCAACGTCAGCGGACACCGTTGTCGGTTTTGTTGCTCGATATCGATCATTTCAAGACAATCAATGACAACTTCGGCCATCCAGCCGGAGATACGGCTTTGACCAAAATCGCCCATTGTCTGCGCCAGTCGGTGAGGGCCAGCGATATGATCTTCCGTTACGGAGGCGAAGAATTCGTGATTCTGCTGAACAACACAGCGACCGAGGGAGCCCTGTTACTGGCGGAGAGAATTCGAAGGCAAATTCGCGACATGGATTGCAGCGATATCACGCCAAACTTGCGGATTACCACCAGCATCGGTGTGGCTACGCTCTGTCACCCAGAGGACACACCACAACAACTGCTGAAGCGCGCCGATGATGCGTTGTATCAGGCCAAACGGCAGGGTCGGGATCGAGTGACGGTGGCGTGATGAGAACAGCAGGGGTATTCGGCGCGCTATCGTTAGGCAGAGTTCTGGTAGTGGCATGGGCTTTTGGATGAGATACCCTCAAAATCAGCAGAAGCGAACCAAGGCCTGTGATGCTTTGCCGAGCACGGCTTGCAACTCTGATCCCCACTGTCCTCTTGCGTAGTAATTCTTGCCAGCCGGTCCGTCTTTGGGAAAAGAGTCGACTGCGCCCAAATAGCCATAGATACTACAGGACCTGTACAACATACTGCGCATATGATCTGCAAATAAACGCGCGAACGGCCTGCCGTCGAGAATTTCCGGATCGGTTCCTACTTTGCCTGATTCAGCGCTATGACAGCAGTAACAGATGATTGCACCAGCGAATGCCTTAGAAAGCCCAGATTGTTTTAAACGGTTTGCAACCTCTTCATATGAGACTCTTTCCCCGCCAAGGCGACCTCCCTGGATAGATCTGAAACCAGGCATTCCGTGACCCCTGATCAGAATTTGCACATCGCGACCCAACACTCCCCTCAGTGGTTTAGTGGTTGGGTCATGCCATACTCCCTCTGCCTCATTGCCCTGTTTGGTCTCGAATTCCAGAACGTGCAAATTTTTCTTCATGCCTTTTTGTTCAGGCCCAAGGCCCTTTTGATGGTATTCGTGCAAAGCACTCATATATCCATCATGATGTGAATCGTAGGGCATAAAGTAGATTTTTCTCATTGGATTGGATCTGCCAAGTTGATTCTGTGGGTCATGACATTCCTTGGTTAATTTAGCGCACCAACGTTCGTAGTCAAGCACTGAAGTCGAAGCTTACGCCTGATCATTTGATACCAGCCAGATCTTCAAGACACAGTTGGAAGGCTTTTGCCCAGTGAGGAGGCTGCAAGCTGAAGGCCTCGGTGAGGCGACCGGTGTCCAATACGGAGTAATTGGGACGTTTGGCAGGGGTAGGGTAGTCAGCGGTGGTGATGGCTTCCATCCGCGCGGTATTCTCGGGCAGAAGTCCCAGCCGTATCGCTTTTTTGCGGATCTGGCTGGCGAATCCGTACCAGGAAGTGGCTCCACCACAGGTCAGGTGGTAGGTGCCACCGGTATCTGTGAGGTTCATGTGGCTGCGGGCGAGCATGAGAGCGGTGGTCTCCGCGATGACCCGACTCCAGGTGGGCGAGCCGGTCTGATCAGCGACCACACCGATTTCATCCCTCTCTCTCATCAGCCGTAACATGGTAAGGAGAAAATTTTTGCCCCTGCTGCCGTATACCCATGCCGTTCGAAGGATCCAGTGATCGACGCCACTTTGGCGAATGGCCTCTTCACCAGCCAGTTTGGTCAGGCCATAGATTCCTTGAGGGGCTGTGGGGTCATCTTCGCGATATGGCTGATCGGCATCCCCGGAGAAAACGTAGTCGGTCGAGTAATGAATCAGTCCTGCGCCAATCCTAATTGCCTCCTCGGCCAGGATTCCAGGAGCGGCGGCGTTGATCTTCCCGGCCATTTCCGGCGCTTTCTCGGCCTCGTCGACGGCGGTGTATGCAGCGGCATTGACGATTAAACGGGGACACAGTTCACGCACAGCCTGGATCAAGGAACAGGGATCAGCCAGATCCACCCGGGGGTTGGTCAGGCGGTCGAGGGCGACCAATTCGCCGAAGGGCAGCAGGGCGCGGCGCAGTTCCCAGGCTACCTGGCCAGTGCGGCCCAGGATAAGGATCGGTCTCATGCTGGATAACCGGGAAGGTCAGCCGCTGGCAAGTCTTTGAGGAGCAGGCCGTTGCGGTCCTTGTCTGACAACAACGGTGAGGTGACCGGCCATTCGATACCGATGTCGGGATCGTTCCATAACAGACAGTGTTCGGTGACAGAGTGGTAGGTATCGGTGCATTTGTAGGAGAACAGCGCTTCATCACTGAGGACGCAGAAGCCGTGAGCGAAGCCTTCGGGGATATAGAGCTGGAAGTGATTTTCGGCAGACAGTTCACAGCCGAACCACTGGCCGAAGGTGGGAGATCCCTGGCGGATGTCCACCGCAACATCGAACACCACCCCGGCCAGTACCTGGACCAGTTTGCCCTGGGGTTGTGGCCACTGGTAATGGAGGCCACGGAGTATCCCCTGGCGTGACAGGGACAGGTTGTCCTGGACGAAATCCACGTCCAGCCCCTGTTCCCCGTAGCGGTTGCGGTTCCAGGTCTCCATGAAAAAACCGCGGTTGTCGCCGAAGACATCCGGTTCAATCAGGAGGATACCGGGTAGAGTGGTTTCGCTGACCTTCATCCAATTGCTCCCTGGCGCAGAACCTGTTGCAAATATTCCCCGTAACCGTTGTTGGTGAATTTTTCAGCCTGAAGCGCCAGTTGACCGGCGTCGATCCAACCCTGCAGATAGGCGATTTCCTCCGGACAGCAGACCTTGAGACCCTGACGTTCCTCGATGGTCTGAATGAATTGCGAGGCCTGCATCAAAGATTCGTGGGTGCCGGTATCGAGCCAGGCGATGCCGCGACCCAGTTTTTCCAGATGCAGCTGACCCAGCTCCAGATACCGGGTATTGAGATCGGTGATTTCCAGTTCGCCGCGAGGGGAGGGGGTGAGGGACCTGGCCAGCTCACATGCCTGATGGTCATAGAAGTAGATGCCGGTGACTGCCCAGTTGGATATGGGTCGTTGGGGCTTTTCCTCCAGCCCGATGACCCTGGATTCATCGTCGAACAGGGCGACCCCATAGCGTTCCGGATCCTTGACCCAGTAGCCGAAGATGCTGGCTCCCTCCATCCGTGTGTTCGCCTTGGCAAGGAGGTTCGTCAGACCATGACCATAGAAGATGTTGTCTCCCAGGACCAGGCAACTGGGATTGCCGGCAATGAAGTCCTCACCGATCAAAAAGGCCTGGGCCAGCCCTCCCGGATCGGGCTGGACCGCATAGCGCAGGTCGAGTCCCCACTGACTGCCATCGTCGAGGAGGCGATGGAACAAGGGGGCGTCGTGGGGCGTGGTGATCACCAGGATGTCACGGATCCCCGCCAGCATCAGGGTTCCGAGGGGATAGTAGATCATTGGCTTGTCATACACCGGTAACAGCTGCTTGCTGACGGCGTGGGTGAGGGGGTGGAGGCGGGTGCCAGAACCGCCGGCGAGGATGATGCCCTTGCGTCTCATACCGCCACCCCCAGGCGTTCATGCCGGTAGCTTCCGTCCGTGACGCGCTGGCACCAGTGCAGATGATCCAGATACCAGCGTACGGTTTTTTCGATGCCGGTGTCGAAGGTCTCCTGCGGGTGCCATCCCAATTCAAGCTGGATCTTGCCGGCGTCGATGGCGTAGCGAAGGTCGTGGCCGGGACGGTCCTCGACCAGGGTGATGAGCTGCCCGTGGGGGCGGTGCGGGGAAGCCGGGCGCAGCTGGTCAAGAATGCGGCATACGGTATGGACCACCTCGATGTTGGTCTTCTCGTTGTTGCCGCCGATGTTATAGATCTCGCCGGTTCTGCCTGCCTCCAACACCCTTTCGATGGCGCGGCAGTGGTCCTCGACGTAGAGCCAGTCGCGGATATTGAGTCCCTGGCCATAGACCGGCAGAGGCTTGCCTTCCAAGGCGTTGAGAATCATCAGCGGAATGAGTTTCTCTGGGAACTGGTAAGGACCATAGTTGTTGGAGCAATTGGTGGTCAGGGTGGGCAGGCCGTAGGTGTGGTGGTAGGCCCGTACCAAGTGATCGGAGCCGGCCTTGGAGGCCGAATAGGGTGAGTTGGGCCGGTACGGGGTGGTTTCGGTGAACTTGCCGCTGGATCCAAGGGAGCCGTAGACCTCGTCGGTGGAGACATGGAGGAAACGGAAGGTTTCCTCTTGTTCCGGTGACAGCTCGCGCCAATATTGGCGCGCCGCTTCCAGCAGCTCGAAAGTGCCGACCACATTGGTGTGAATGAAGTCGCCGGGGGAGTCGATGGACCGGTCCACGTGGCTTTCGGCAGCGAAATTGACGATGGCCTGCGGGCGATGTTTCCGCAGCAGACCAACAAGCAGCTGGTGATCGTTGATGGAGCCGTGGACGAAGATATGTTGGGGATCGTCCATCACCGCTGCCAGGGTATCGAGATTGCCGGCATAGGTGAGGGCATCGAGATTGATGATGCGCGCCCTTTGTCGGGCGAGCTGCCGCAGGACGAAGTTGCCGCCGATGAAACCGGCGCCGCCGGTCACCAGCCAGGTGGGTCGGGTCATCTGCCTCTCCGTGTCATCATGCCTTTGGATGGATTGTAGCCCCAGATGGCGAGGGCCAGGAATGTCAGCATCGTTCCTAAAGTATAGAGAAAAGCATACTGATTGAACTGGCCGTAAAGGGCGAAACGGATCATCTCGACCGCCTGGGAGAAGGGATTGTAGCGAGCCAGGTTGGCCAGAAGCGGGCTGGATTCCTGCAGTCGCCAGAGGGGATAGAGGGCGGTGGAGAGGAAAAACATGGGGAAGATGACGAAGTTCATCACCCCGGCGAAGTTCTCCAGCTGCTTGATGAACGAAGACAGAAACATTCCCAGCGCCCCCAGCATCAGTCCCGCCAGCACCAGGGCGGGCAGTACCTGGAGATATCCGAGGGACGGTGGCTGGATCTCATAGGCATAGGCGATGGCCAGAAAAACATAAGCCTGGAGAATGGAGACACAGGTGCTGGCCAGGAGTTTGCTGGTGAGCAGGTACCATCGTGGCAGCGGCGCCACCAGAAGAATCCGCATGCTGCCCATCTCACGGTCGTAGACCATCGACAGGGAACTTTGCATGCCGTTGAACAGCAGAATCATCCCCACCAGCCCCGGAGCGATGTATTCCTCGTAGAGAATGTAAGTCTCGTAGGGGGGGATGACCGCGATCCCGAGGGTGGAACGGAAGCCAGCGGCGAAGATGAACAGCCATACCAGCGGCCGCACCAGGGCGGCGATGAAACGACCCCGCTGGTGGAGGAAACGCAATAGTTCGCGGCCGATGATGGCACTGGTCGCGCGTAAATAATGAATCAGGCGCAAGGCGCTGTCTCCGTGGTCAGAGTCTGAAAGGCCTCGCCCAAGGTGGTGACCTCCAGGCGGTGGATCACCTCGGTGACGATGCCAGTGGCGCGAATGCTGCCGCGATAGAGGACGACCAGTTCATCGGAGGCTTCGACTTCGTCGATCAGGTGGGTGGCCCACAGTACCCCGATGCCCTCTCGGGCCAGATGGTGAACGTGGGCTACCAGAGCCTCACGGCTGGGAATATCGAGGCCGACGGTGGGCTCGTCCAGTAACAGCAGGCTTGGACGGTGGAGCAGGGCCCGGGCGATTTCCACCCGGCGTCGGTAGCCACCGCTCAAGCTCCGGATCCTGGCCTTGCGATACTGAGTCATCTCCAGCCGTTCCAGTTCCGCGTCGATGCGACGGTTGGACTCACGATGGCCGAGTCCGTGGAGGGCGGCGTGGT